>SCUC01000688.1 GCA_004322375.1 Bacteroidota bacterium | reverse complement strand
ATGTAATGTCTATTTTGTTTGTAAGCGTTGAATCTGTTGCATTATAATAATACCAATCAGGTATAATAACCTCAATTGGCTGTTCGTCAACACAACTTAAACAAAAAGCGCAACAAACAATAAGAAACCACTTCATAACCATCTCCCGATGTAAGTTTAAGAATAATAGAACTGCATTTACAAATATACTCATTTCTTTTTTACTCCGGTAACTTCCTCTATTCTCTTCTGGAGTATAGCCGCGACATCCTCAGCAATACCCGCCGGGTTAAATAATGCTTTGAGTTGTTCTACGTTCGTTATACCGACACCTTCTAAGTAATCCAATATTTTCGCTTTATCGGGGTTATTCTCACGCCATTTCTTTTCTACTAAATAATTATACTTCGCGTTGGTTACAGCAGAGGTTTCCCCATACATCAACCATTCAATTGGACATCCTAGATTCCTTAGTCTTTCCTGCATTCTAATTCCTGGACGGCGCTCACCATTTAAAAGTTGATTTAAATTTTGAGGAAGTATTCCTAAAGATTTAGCGAACTCAGCCATAGTGCCAAATTTATCTTCACCGAATTGCCTTAAACGGCGTCCAATCTCAATATTTTCATCCATTATGCAAATTGCATTATTTTATTTTAAAAACACTTGACAAATAATGCAAAAAGCATTATCTTGTACCCGTCAACCAATTGTCTCAATTCTAATTAAAAGCAAGGATTAAACCAAATGGCAAACCAGAAGCGCATCAACCTCATCAGCATCAGGAAAAAGATGCTCGATAAAGGTCTCTCCCAGCGAGACCTCGCCGCGCATTTCGGCGTGGATTTCACCTACGTCTCTCACGCGCTCGCCGGCAGGAGAAAATCGCTGCTCGGAAAAATTGCCGCGTACGTAGCGGAGTACCGGCCCGTGAAGAAAGCAGCGTAATTGTATGCAATTTTATTCAATTCAAAATGCGTTCGTCAACGAGCTGTTAAGCGTTGCACCATCTCCCGAATTCATCCAATATGCCGAAGAACAAATAATCGAGATGGCTAAAAAATTGAATGAACATCCTGCGGCGCTTGCCAATAAAATAGGCTTGCATCTTTCTGCTTCATTATTTCATTACGCCTATAACGGAGATATAGATTTGATGGAAGCTGGTCCCATGTTTATAGACAGGAACGCCTATAACGAGTGGAAACAATCCGACGCGTATCGAGCCTACAAAGAACGGCGCCGTCTTGAAGCCGCAGGAATAACAACGAAGAAGCGCGGTCGTCCGCCGAAACGACAATCATAACAGTGTTCGCACCACAGCAGCTCCAGTCCCGTCACGCTTACTGCGTGACGGGGTATCGGGGCGGGCAATAAAAAAATATTTATCCGCCTCTGGCGGAATCCACTAACAAAAGGAAACTCATTATGCACTGGCTTCAAGCATTTATAGACGTTCATCAAACCAGCCGCGTTGCTTGCGGAGATTCCACATTTCGACCAATCCCTCTCGCAGGAACAATCCAAGCGGCGCTGGGTAAACAAGCTCACGCTCGCCCAACTCCTCAAGCGCCGACTGAAAATAATGGAAGCGCTCAAAAAGGAACACCTGAATGGGGAACGGCTGACGGGCTATGATCGCCGGCAATTCCTTCGCCGTTTTTGCGGCGCACAATTCTTCGATGGCGGAAAGCACAGCCTTCTCGGAAGTGTTCCGCTGGTCGTCCAGTATCTTCTCTTCGATGAGCCTTCGATGCTCCGCTTCGAGAAGCCTGCATCGCTCCGATGGAAACATTTCAGACTGCCATTCGCGTACAACGTTCAAAGCGTTTGACGCCTTCGTTTTAATCTTCATTTCTTCATTCCTTTCGGTTGGTGAAATTATACGTTTCGTAGCCTTAAAAGTAGCCAACCGGAAGGTGCTTTACAAATTATCTCAAGCTATTTTCAACCACCTATTTTTCCCCCAACCAGTAAGCCTAAAACACGGTACGCTTAAAGCGTACTAAGGACACCTTATGCAAGACACCAAAATTCGCGAAAAGCTCTCCCAGCGTCAAATTACACCTTCCGGCTTGGCAACGATGGCGAACGTCTCAAAACAGTCCGTAACAGACTTTCTCAACGGCAGATTAAAGAAAGCCGGAAGAAGAAACTGCAAGGCAATCAGAGAAGCGCTTTACAAGCTGGAGATTCTTGAACGTCCTAAGCCGCGCCCGAAAGCTAATTGTCCTCATTGTGGAAAGCTTCATGTTTGTGAACCGTCCAAAGCTGCACGTACAAAATAAAAAACGATTCGCAAAGAGTCAATCACAAACGGTTGAGAAAAATTCCGCAACGGTGCTGCATGAAACTGAGTGAACTTCTGTACACAACAATCAAAAATTTTGAGCTCGAGCGGCGCATCGAGCTTGACGACTCTACGTTTGATGCGTTCACATTTCTTGCCGCGAAAATCGGACACAAGAATCCCAGCACGCTCCGGAAGATGTGCGAGAGCAGACCTGCCGGCAGCAACGCCGCGAAGCTCGGAGTCGAGGAGGCAATCATCATCATGTCCGCAACACATGACTATCGCCTATTCAGATTTATCGAGGAACAACTGAAATTGAAACAACTTCAATCTAAGACAACGCAATTAAATATTTTCAGCCAGCCCATGCGCGTACTCGGAGGAGGCAGATAACATGTGGTATAGCATCGAGCAAGCGGCAGCATTGAAGCGCGTAAACAAGAGCCAGATTTACAAGCTGATACGAAAGGGCAAGCTGCAATCGCAGCCAACGGAGGAAGGCACGCAGGTTTGGATTTCCCCCTCACCCCAATCCCCTCTCCCGTTGGGAGAGGGCAAGGGTGAGGGCATTCAAATCCCCTCCGTGCCGCAATCGAAAATTACGGAGGAAGTTATTAGAAAAGTTGACGGAATGATGGTTTCAATTACCGCATCCGAAAACATCACGGCTGCTGAACACGACGTTCAGGCGCAATTCGGGATTACTGTTAGTACGCAACGGAACTATAAACGAGAGTTTCGCCGGCTTTACAACCTGCCGGGTTTCTCCTTCCTCGCAGGCGCGATTAGTGGATTATCGAATGTCCGGCAGGCTCTCGAATATATCGTCACCCGCGGGGAGCGAAGCGATAAAGCGACGCTCAGAAGCGGCAAGGATTTGTTTGTCATTGTCCCGGGAACGGGTGAGGTAATAACGATTGAAGCGCATTTGAAAGCCCTGTATTCCAACCCTCACTCTAACGCCATGAGTTGCTGGCGGACGCTGAAGGAACGCTGCATCAAGAAGCAGGTCGTCGGGCTGGACGGAACGCCGGCAACGCTTGACGAGCTGCCCAAGGTCGGAACGGTGCGAAGATTTTTGGGAAACTGGAAAAAAGAAAGGGTTGCAGTTCGGTACGGGCGAGCGCCGCGCAAGCACGACTGGCAGGCGGAGCAGGAGGCGTTCGTGACGCGGGATGTAACGCAGTACCGCCCCGGAGAATTATGGATTGGCGACCACACCGAGCTTGATTTTGTCGTCATCAACGAGGAAGGGAAGCCGGACAGGCGATGGATTTCAGCCTTCATTGATATTCGCACGGGATTGCTGGTCGGTTATCATTTATCCTGGCAGCCGAACTCGCAAACCATTTCGCTCGCTTTTCGGAACGGAGTACTCGGAGCCCAGCTTCGAGCATTTACCGGAGAAAAGTATCAGCCTGTCTCCATGAATAATGTATGCGAGACGGTGATGATTGATAATGGAAAGGATTACAGAAGCAACTACACGCAGCGTGTCTTCGGGAAGATTGATTTTAACGATGATGCGCGCAAGTCCATTAACAGGATTACGAAGCTGCATTACGTCGCGCCGTATCACGGGCAATCGAAGGCGCAAATGGAGCGATGGTTCGGAGTTTTTCAGACTATGGTGAAAAATCTCCCGGGCTACAAAGGCAACAGGTATCAGAACCAGCCGGACTCGCTGAAGAAAGAAATCAAAGACGGCGAGATTCTTCCGGTGGAAACGTTTGACGCGTACATCGCGCTCGCCGTTGACGCGTACAATAACCGCGTGAAGAAGGGATTGAAGAACCAGTCGCCGCTCCAATGCTACCTCACCAACCAGACGCAGCAGCGCACGATTGACCAGCGCGTGCTGGACTTCCTCATGGTGAAAGTATCGAACCGCGTTGTGCGCAGATGCCAGGTTACGCTTCTCGGCAACGAGTATTACAGCGATGCGCTGATGCCATTTAACGGGAAGAAGGCAGACATTTATTACGATCCGAATGACGTGGGGTTCATCTCGATTTATGTCAACGGCGAATACGCGGCGGTAGCGTGCAACAAAGAATTAATCGGTAAGACGGAGCGGGGCTGGCTGCAAATACTGCAGGACCGAAAGCGGGGCGAAAAAACGATGATAGAAGAATTGCAAACAATTCGCGCCCCTTACTCAACCAGCGAAGCGAAGCGGCTCCTGCTCGAAGCGGAGCTCTTCGATACGGAAGCAGTACCGGAGGCGTTGCTAAAGAAGAACGCTCCGACAGTTACATTCCTCACCGGATTGGAGCAGCATGCAATCCGGCATCAGGAGGAGCTGGACAAAGCGAAGAAACTGGTTGAGGTCGAGAGGGCTGTGAAAAAGCGAAAGCACAAAATGGCTGTGAATTATAACGTAATTTCAGAAAACTTTTAAGGAAAGGAAACAACATGGCGATGAGGGATTACACGGTGAAGCTGAAAAAGGATTCACCCTACTACAACTTATTTCCGGGCGGCATAGCGCCAGTAACGCTGCTGGCGACTACGGTCGTAACGCTCATCAATGGCGATGAGAGCGAACGGGCAGCCTGCTACTTTATGGACTGGAACCGCGTCACCCGCGAGCAGCAGAAACGCGTCCTACCAATTGCAGCGAAGCGGCACAACGCTACTCCTTCCACGATGCGCGAGCATATCCGCAACGGCGGCACAATCCCGATTAAGCAAGAGGAGGTGAAAGAATAATGGCAGCATCAAATCTTTCACTCATCGAGCAGGCTGACCTGACGCGGGACAACCCGGAGGAGATAAAAGTCAAGGTCAAGAACCTTCTCAAAGAAGGTATTATCACGCTCCGGGACATCGCGAAGGTAACAGCATATGCCGCGCCAACCATCTCACAATTTCTGAACGATGAGTATGAAGGCGACACGCTCAAGCTGGGCAACGCCATCACAAAGTTTTATCGTTCCTGGCTTGCCAAGAACGCCGTAGTTGAGACAAAGGATTTGCAATCGCTGCAGGGGATTTTAGAACTGACCTGGAAGCGGTTTGAAATCAGCGTCAACATTGCGCCGTTCGGGAGCGGCAAGTCGAAGGCGGCAACGCATTACGCCGCGCTGCACGAGTACGCCGTCTATCTCGAGCTCACGTCAACAACCTCTCCTTCGTCTCTCATCAAGCATCTCGCCGAGGCAATGAACATCACCGGCAGCTTGAGCGGCGGAAAGGATGAGCAGCTTCACGCCATCATCCGTTCGCTCCAGCGAACGCCGCGCCTGCTCATCATTGACGAGGCGGACAATCTTCAAATCCGGACGCTCGCAATCCTGAAGGACATTCACGGCAGCGAAGCGGAGGAACGCTGCGGGGTCGCGCTTGTCGGGACGGAGAAATTAAAGACGCTCTTGCAGCATCCCGAGCTGGGCTATCTCAACAGCCGGGTAGGAATCCGCTTCCGCATGGGAGGAATTTCATTTGACGAAGCGAAAAAGATTATGAAGATGTGGCCCGTGGAATTGAAGGAATCCGAGCTCAAGAGAATTTATGATTGGTCTATGAATCACTTCGGACTCCGGACGCTTGTGAAGGTGATGAGCCGCTCGCTCGATGCGATGGTGGTCGCCCGGAAGAAAAAGATAGACGGCGAGTGCGTGGACGAGGGAATGTGTCTTTTAATTGATTAGGAGAAAATAATCGTGCCAATAGTAAATACTTTGAACTATCACAAACACTCTTTTTTTGCCGGCTCAGGCTCTGCCTGCGCCGCGTGCGGTGAACCGGCTGAACATTCATCGCATCATGACGTGATGATACGGGATTGGGAACAAGCTGAGAAACATTTGCAGGAGATACGGGATAATTATCTCCATCAAGGGAGCCTTGGGGTAACGTACTTTATGCAGGACGTGAAGCCTCTGCTGCTGCGCTTCAACTCTGGCGAGCGGAGCGCGCATTTGTGGGAGGAGATATTCGAGTTGAAGATGTGGGGGGAAGTCTGATGCGAAGCGATAAGCATTATGTGGGAATTATCGTGACGTTTTCGCACGACATGATTTACAAGCAAATCGGGTACGATAATTTTATCAGGCAGTTTGTAACCTATCCTAACAGATTTTCAAATTCGTTCTGGAATCATGCATTGCCGAACAAACCGAAGCTGGATGTCGCGTATTGCTATGCTCTGTGGGATGGCGAAATTCGATACAGGGCGAACATCGCCGCATTTGAAGAAGCGCAGGCGAAAACGTTTAGAGACGGCAGAACGATTTACGGCGGCGCGTGGATGCTACTTAGCGCTCCTGTTATTAAAGCGCCGGAGCGAATTGAAATGAAGGGATTTCAGGGGTTCAGATATTGCGAGGAGTTATTCTAATGAAAAAAGTAAGACTCATAGCTTTGTTCATAGTCATTATAGCATGGACGCTGGTTGCAATTGGTTGCATTATGGTGTGCTTAGAAATTTTGTTTGGACTGCTCAAATTTCTCTTTGCGAGATTAGAACGCTTAGCAGATAGAACATACAACCTATGCAGGGCAGCAGTGGAATCAATAAAAGCCAAGCTGCTAAAAATTATTCAAGAATATGACGCGGAAAGAACTCAACCATAATATTCGCGCGCTGGCGCACGGGACGCTTGGACTGACGGAAGAGGAGTACCGGCTTATCGTCTATAATGTCTATCAGAAGTCGGAAGGTCACATCACGCGATGCGATGACGAGCATGCGAACCTCGTGATGCTGCATTTGAGACAGATGAGACCTGTAGGACAACATGCCATGTTGTCCAACGGGAACGAACGGCAGCACAAGATGATACCGCGCCTGATGGAAATTTTAGGATGGGACTGGCGCCGGACGGCGGAGTTTTGTCTTCAGGTAACCGGCAAAAAAAATACAAGGCAGTGCGATGCTGTGGAACTCTCCAAGCTCATCCGGGGGATGGTCGCTGTGATTGACAGCTATCTCAAGAAGGGAAGAATCAGGATGACGGAGGCGGAGAGAAGCGAGTATGAACGGCACGTTCGACAGCAGCGGGGGAGCGCGGGCGCGGAGCAGCAGGGGTGTCCTGTCTTGAAAAATGATGACGGGATAAACTCCGGTGAGAAGCGATACGAGGATTTACCATTTTAACAGGAACTATCTATGCCAATAACTGAGAAATATAAAGTTCAAATCGCCATCGTGATGACGGCGAGAATGCTGTTCCCGGAGGCTTCGACAATTATCGAAGCTCTGGATGAATTGAAATTGTATTACGAGCGGAAGCCGAAGGGAACTCCGGATGATGAAACCGAGCTGCTCGCGCTCATCCGGGACATCGAGGAAACGCGGACGGAGCTTGTGAACCGCTCCGTAGAGCTTGAACGAAATTATGCACCGCAGCAAACACCGATGCTGCACATTCCATACACTATTTCGGAGAATTGATATGCCAAAAAAACAGACAACCATAAAGACATTCGAGGATGTTGATGCGAAGCTGCGAGAGCTTGGCAAGCACAAAATCGAACTCAAGAAAAAAGAGACGGAGATGAACGAAGAGGTCGAGTCCATCACTGCCAAGTACGATGCGCTCACGAAGTTCCGGCGGGAGCAGGTGATTTCCATCGAGGCGGACATTGAAGCGTTCTGCCGCGAACATGATTCGGAGTTTAAGAAGGTCCGGGCAATGAAGCTCACGTTCGGGAGGGTAGGATTCCGGACGCTGACGGAGAGCGTTGTGCTGCTGAACAAGCGATACAAATGGGATGGCGTACTCATCGCCATCAAGGAACAATTCAAGAGACGTTTCATCCGCATGGTTGAATCGTTGGACAAGGAACTGATTCTTAGAAAATACAGAGAGGGTAAGCTGACCGATGCAGAGCTTGCGGAAGCCGGGTTGAAGATTGACCAGGGGGAAGAATTCGTGTTGAAGCTGAACTGGAAATCCATCAATGAGAAACAGGATAAGTAGCGCACAGCCGACATTGTTTCAGGACCAGAACTTCCGCATAACGTTCGCGCTGAGACATCTGAATTTTATCAGGGACACGGTTCGAACGTTGACGCCGGCAGAACGCGACGTCGTTCTCCGGGCTGAGGAGATGCGCTCGCACATCCAGGATTTGTCGCGGGAAGATTACAACGCGTTGCAGGAGATTTATCAAAAGCACCAGCCGGCGGCGCGGCAATCGTTCAAGCGCATGTCGAAGCAAATGCCGGAGAAATTCAGTGTTGAGATGTGAGATATGGGCAAGAGACCTATGAGCGAGAGCGACATATTGAAATGGAAAGTGTACGATGCGATTAATTTTCTCACCCGGTCGCTGGCGCTGCCGAAACGGGTTGTGGTGGATGCTGCAGAAGCGGCGATGAATGTAATTCAAAACTATTTTAAAGAAGCGAACAATGAACAAAACAAAGTGGACTAACGAGATGCTTCTTGAGCATCTCCGAACGCTAACGGCGCAAAAGGGCAGGACGCTCCTTCTCTCGGATGTATCGAAATATATCGAGCGGCTCGTCTATAAACGATTCGACAGCTGGGATAATGCCCTGCTGCTCGCGACGGGTAAGCCAAGCACAATGCATAAACATACAAGGAATGAATTGCGCGCCATGCTTCGCGCGATATATGATGACAAAAATCGCTTCCCTGAAATACATGATTTGCACACGGGTATTTTCCAACGGATAAAAGAAGCATTCGGGACATTCTACGATGCGGTTGAATCAGCGGTTGGCAGCAGTCAACGAGTGGTTATTCTCAATGCGCTTCTCGAACTCACACCGAACCAATGCCCGACAGCCTCGACAGCAGAAATAACGCACGCTCTCAAAGCATCGGGGTTCCCATACAGCAATTTAAATATCAGCAGCCGCTTGAAGGATTTAAGGAACACCGGTTTTGTTGAAGGGGGAAAAATTAACAGAACGGCGTTGTGGAAGCTGACGGCAAAGGGGAAAGAGTTTTTGAAACAACGAAACACTTCTGCTCCAAAGGCGCATCCGCCTCTGGCGGAGACTTCGCTCAGCATGACAAAAAAAAATGGGCTACAGGAAAAATAAATATCGCAAGGACGTGATTAGACGCTTTGGTCAGGAGACGGGGCTGCCGTTGTTTGACGCGACTAAACCCCTCCTTACTCCTCCCCTTGTGAAGGGGAGGAAAACATTGGAACGGTTTGAGACGGCGCCGAAAGCGATGCCGGTTGCAACGGAGACGCGGAAGCTGGCGCATATCGCGCTGACATACGATGCGAGAGAGCTGGGCGTGAAGCAGCAGGCGGTGTATGAAGTATTGTCGAAGGTCGCACATTGGGATAATTATCAAGTGGAAGAATGCCTGGGGCATTGGAGAGATGGAGCGCTGGAGAAGCTGGAGTCTCTCTCCAACGAGGAGATTGCGAAATATTTAGAGCTGCCGATTAACCGCGTTGTGGGGCGAACGTTCGAGCTGAGACAGTTCGGACTTGTGACGGCTGCGAAGAAGCGGGCGTGCCTCGTGACGGGACGGATCGTGCAGACATGGAGGGTAACATCACAGGAAGAACAAGTAAAAATTCAAAATGCAAAATGAAAAACATTGACACAAGAACGCCGATTGTGATTATCTCGCTGGCGCAGTTGATACTGCGGGAGTTTCGGAAAGAGACGGCAAAGGACGCGCTGACGTTCTGGGACGTGTGGAACGCGTGCAACGAGTTTGCCGGCGAGCAGCCGAACCAGCAGTTCCGCTTGAAGGATAAACAGAAGTTTAACAGGGATATTTTCTTTGCGCTTGTGGAGCTTGAGGAGCAAGACGGGTACATCAAGCGGCACTATAAGCTCACAGGCAAGCGGGGCGACATCAAGCAGAGCAAACAGCTTATCGAGCGCATCACGCTGACGGAGAAGGGACGGAAGCATTTAGAGAATGTCAGGTACATTACGCTCGCGGAGGAGAGGTGGGAGAGAAAATTAGCGGAGGCGCGGGGGAGCGGGGGTGCGGAGGCGCGTGGGGAGTCCGCCAAAGGCGGATCTCCGCTTCGCTCCGAGAGAAATTTACAAATAGAAATTACAACTTCGTCTGGAAAACCTACAGGCGGTCCCTCCTCTGCCGCCGCTCCCATAACGCCTGCCCCGTCAAGCGATTGCATGACGGGACAGCCAGACGAAGCTCCACGACCTCCCGCGCCCGTGCATGCGGTTGCGGGAGGAAATTTTATCACGGAGGAAGATGACAGCGATGTACCCGCGCTGAGCTTCGAGGAAGCCTGCGCGAAAATCAGGGAGCAGTTGAGATGATGAGACGACTGCTGGGCTTTTTATTGTTTCACGCGAATCATAACCCTGAATACAAGGAGGAATTCTACGCTATTAAGAGAACCATTCTGAAACGATGGGGAACGTTTATTGATTACGAGCTACAGCATTTTACGGGTGTCAGATGTAACCGATGTATCAGCGGAATAGACGAATATTCCGTTGCCTGGGGTGATGATGATGAGCTTAATTATGACGCTTCTTGTTATGCTTGCGGAGGCACGGGATGGTACAAAGAAGAACGTTGGGTATTACTCAAGAAAAGCAAACTTGGGCGATACGTCTTTCATACGCCCATTAGCTCAGCGTATGGTGATATTGAGCATCCGATAACAATTAAGGTTATTGAAGGATATATTTCACACACTGGCATCCCATCTCAGAAGAACCGTGAATGCGCTCTGCTGCTGTTCCTCCTCTATGATTATGAGAGCTTTAAGAATTATTTTGAATGTGTTATGTTGGATAATTGTTTTACCCCATTAGGAATGTTACAGCGATTAAAATTTAAATTTGAGTGTCTCAACAGTTAACATCTGGCAATGCCTGAAAATATTGTCGAGAAAATAAAGAAGCTGCTGGCGCTCTCTTCCAGCCCTAACCAGCATGAAGCGGAGCTTGCGCTTTCCCGCGCGTATGAGCTCATGGAAAAATACAACATCTCCATGGGCGACTTGAAGGAGAAAGAACCGTTCGAGACAGTACGGGCAAAGGATGGCGAGCGGGCGCATCCGGAGGATTCGTACATCTTCATGCTGCTGAAGGAATATTTTCACGTCATCATCGTGCTGCATGTCGGCAACCGGAAATACACCGGCAACATATTCAGCGTCCTGGGAGAGCCTCATAACATTATCATAGCGAAGCATGTGTATGAATTTCTCCGGAGGACGTTCACATCGTTGTGGAAAGCGAACAAGCACGAGTTTGTCTCAAGCCGGATGGGCGGAGCGAGGAAGAACCGGATTAAAGAATCCTACTTTTTCGGACTGTACGCCGGGCTGAATAAAAAACTCGATGAAGCGCGCAAAGCGTTGTATCAAGGCTACGGTTTAATCCGCGTTGACAACGCCGCGCTCGAGCGCTATTACAAAGAGCAATTCCCTAACGCCAAGAGCAGTTCCGAAAAGATAAAGCTCGGCGACAAGGATGCGTTCTCGCAGGGCTTTGTTGATGGTGAGAAAATAGAAATTTTTAAGCCGCTTCAATCAGCGAATAACAACTTCATGCTGTTACCGCAATGAGGGAATGTCCACGGCACAATGGTTGTTCTTATGTCTGCGTTCAACCACAGCATCAATTACAGGAGACATAATGGCAGCAACCAATAGCGAGACAAAATTCCAGGAGCTTGTCGGGCTTCTGGTCAAGGTCGAGACATCAAAGCGACACTGTAAGATTGAAGTTCTTTGGGACGGCAAGGAATTTAAGTGGACGTTCAGCGCGGGCGGGCTGCGCGCATCGGAGTGGAATCCGGCGCAGCAGTTTGCCAGGTCGGGTTCGACTGAATGCGTTATTAACGATGACAGCACATGATGTTGCACGAAAGAGATGAAGTGCGTATATTTATTTGTTCAAACACAGCAGCGGTAACTCGTTTCGTAAGGACAGAGTTGCCGAGAGAAGGGTCTCCCGATGGGATGACTTTCCGGACTCCGCGAGGAACGGGTCGCCGCTGCTGTGGCGAGAACAAAGGTTATCCCATCTTCATCCCTCACCCTGACCCTCTCCTCCGCCAGAGGCGGATAAACACCGGAGAGGGAATATGTTGATTGATTTACACGCAGGTTTTAGTTACATTATTATAGTTCAATAAGGGTTATCCATTTAGGAGCCCCGTCAAGCTCAGCAAAAGAGCTTGACGGGGCTTTTTGTTTTTTAAATAATTGTCAATAAAAGAATGGCATACAGCAAAGAACGACTTGAAGCCAAACGGCTCTACGTAGAGGAGGGAAAATCCGTCAAGGAAATCTCTACAACGATTAACGTGCCGGAGAAATCGGTGTACCGGTGGTCGCTGGATGACGGGTGGGAAAAGGAACGCGAGACGATGGCAATGACCGGCGTGAGCGCTCTGAAGAACATGCTTCTCATTGCCGTCAGGCAACTGCAGGAGATGGCATCGGGCGGCGAGATTGACGCGCGTAAGGCTGACGCTATTATGAAGGTTGTGAAGGCGGCAAAGTCGCTGGGCAAAGATTTGGATAAGCGGGGAAACATCCTGTTGGGTATTAGCGAGTATGTCGAGTTCCTCCGGACTGAACATCCGGACACGCTTGTTGAGATGCAGCCGTACCTTGTTGAGTTCGGGAATTGGGTGAAAAGGAAATACCCGTGATGCACCCCCTCACCCTTCCCTCTCCCACAGGGAGAGGGTTATCATAAAAAGTTATGAGTAATTTAAGTCAAAAAGATTTTGAGAAGCAGTTCGGGAAACTGATTGAGTCCATCAGGACTCAGGCAAACGTGTTTCCCCGGGACTCGACCGAGAAGCGCATTGCGCGGGTGAAGCGCGCAAGGGTTGATAAGCTCTATTTCGCTGCAACGTATTTCCCGCATTACATCCAGCTGGACGAGACGCTCCCGGGCGTGCAGCAGCTTCGCAAGGGATTAGCTGAGTTCGAGATTGATTGGGTGCAAGCGGGCTTCGCAGCGCATCATGCGGAGTTCTTCGAGCTCACGCAGCTCATTAACAAGTTTATTATCCTCGCGGCATACAGGGAGTCGGCGAAAGATACGCTTCTCGGAAAGATAGACGTACTGCATAAGCTCTGCTGCGAGGCGGCGTGGTTCATCCCGGTGATTGCTTACTCGAAAGACCATGCGGAGACGAAAGTCATTCCCATCAAATTGGAAATCGAAAATAACGAGAGGCTGAAAAACGATTTCGGGGATTTAAAAGGAACAATCAAATGGGAGTTGAACGAGTTTATCACGAGCAACGGGAGGAAAGTACAGGGCTTCGGGATGGATATGGCGCTGCGGGGACAGGAGAATTTCGGTCATCGCCCGGACTGGATTCTCCTCAACGATATTGAAGACCCGACACAGACATTCAATCACGGGCTGTGCATGCAGGACGTTGACCGCATCAAGCAGGATAAATTAAAGAGCGTCAACTCGCCGAAGTGGGGCGGGATGTATCTCTGCAATTATATCAGCAAGCAGAGCATCACGCACGAGCTGATGACGGGAGAGAACACCGCGCATTTCATCAAGAAGATTTACCGGGCGAAAGTTCCGAACACGAACAGCACGCAGCAGGAGCGGGACATCGCCGCCGCCTGCAGGAAAGCCGGCTTTAACGATTACATGAAATCCGCCTGGGAGTACCGTCATCCTACATTGCGCCTGCTCCAGGAAGAGAAGGACGACCCGGAACTTTTCGATTCCGAAATGATGATGCACCCGAAAGACAAAAAGAATAAGAAGTTCAAGGATACGGATTTCAAGTTCTTCACGGAGTCGGAGATTCAGGGGAAGGATATTGTCGCGTGGACGTTCATTGACCCAAGCGCGAAGGAAGCGACCGACTACAAATCTATCATCACGTTAGGGATGCCGACTGCGGGGGATACGTTTCAGCTTTACTGCCTCGCGGCGTCTATCAGGCAGGAATCGGTGGACTGGTTGATGGAGGAGACGTACCGGCATTATGAACTTTTTCACCCGAAAGTCATCGGGGTGGAAATGATTTCGTTCGCGGTACTGCTCGAGCGGGAATACAACCGCTTGATGAAGAAAAAGGGAAAGCCTCTGCCGATACACAAGGTTGAGAAGGTTGCTAACAAAGAGGCGAAAATAGAGGCGCAAGTTCCGATTATCAGAAACGGCATCGTGAAGTTTAATCCCAAGCAGGGAGACCAGGCGACATTAATTCGGCAGTTCAAAGGGTTTCCCGATACTAATCCTGTAGTCAAGGGCGGGGTTGGTGATGACGGTCCTGATGCGTTCGCGGAGTGTATGAAGCTGATTGATGATTTCCCTTACGGCGCATTGGTGCAATATAAGAGCGTGCAGAAGCGGCAGGCGGCGTTTGCGCAGGGGGCGTATTAGTGAGTGGTGAGTATGAGACGTAGATTGAAAGCGTTTGTGATTGCTATGTTGAGCTTCTTTTATGACGTGAGGATTGCGCAGTCGCGGGGGAAGGTGAGAACGAACATCAGGGGGTGGAAGTCGAAGCTGGTAAAGATGCTGAAACCGTTTTATGACGTTCGTGAGAACGGCAAGGGGGAAGTTTATATCGTGTTGAAGCGGCATAACAGAGAAGATAAAGGCGCGTGAGTCCTTCGATTCAAATATTGCAGGGGAACGCGCTGGACGCGCTGAAGACGCTTCCGAGTGAATCGGTGCAGTGTGTTGTTACGTCTCCGCCGTATTGGGGGATGCGAGACTACAGCACGGAGTCGCAGATATGGCGTTCACCCCTTCGATTGATTGACTGTACAGAACATGCCTGGGAGGATGCGACTCCCGTGAATTCCGCTCTCGGCTTGAGCGGGAACAGAAATGAAATTACAAAACGGGCGAACACAACGTCCGTGAAAGGCGGTAAGATATGTTTACGATGCAACGCATGGAAGGGAGAACTCGGATTAGAGCCGACCCCCGACATGTTTATTCAACACCTTGTTCAAATATTCCATGAAACAAAACGGGTTCTCAAGAACGATGGAACTCTCTGGCTGAATCTCGGCGATACGTATGTCGGCAGCTCGCAGGGTTGGGGTACGAAACCGGAGACTTTAAGCTCCGTTCAAAAAGGGAATAAAGGCTCTTTACATAACCTCGATCATGCGCCTGTCAATTACCGCGTGCCGGGACTAAAGAAGAAAGATTTGTGCGGCATCCCGTGGCGAACCGCGCTGGCATTGCAGCGACCGCATTTACGATGCAAGCACTGCAGCAGCATCGCGCATTACGACTATTGGGGAAAGCACACTAACGGCAGATTGATTTGCCCGTTCTGCGCGGTGTCGAAAGGGCATGACGTTGCCGAGCAGGGCTGGTATCTCCGGAGCGCGATTATCTGGCACAAGCCGAACGCGATGCCGGAATCGGTAAAGGATAGACCGACAAAAAGCTATGAGACAATCTTCCTTCTCACAAAGTCGGAGAAATATTTCTATGACGCTGATGCGATACGCGAACCGCACAAGACGGCAAGCCTTGCGCGGGCGAAGCATGAGTGGAACGGGAATAGAGACGTGGGCAGGATAGCGCCATCGTTTGCGGGAATGACAAAAGAACACATGTGCCATCCACTCGGAAAGAATAAGCGGGACGTTTGGATACTCTCGACAAAAGGAACGAAGGACGCACACTTCGCTACGTTTCCGCGAGAGATTCCTTACACCTGCATTCGCGCAGGCAGCAGGATTGGCGACACCGTTCTTGACCCGTTTGTTGGAAGTGGGACGACAGCAGAGGAAGCATTTTTGCTTCGAAGAAACTCAATCGGCATCGAGCTGAATAAGAAGTACATCAGCGCGATAATTACGCCGAGAATCAATCGTCTCATTTCAATGGAGAACACCATGAACAAGCTATTCGCATACCCGGGCGGGAAGCATCCCATCCGAAATTTAGTCGTGTCGCATTTCCCGAAGCATCTCACCTATGTTGACGTGTTCGGAGGGTCGGCGACAATTTTATTAACGAAAGAACCTTCCAAGGGCGAAGCGTTCAATGACAAGAATGAACTCATCGCTAACTTTTTCCGCGTGGTGAAACACAGACCGTCGGAGCTTGCAGAGCGGGCGCGGCACTGGATTCACAGCAGGAAAATGTTTGACCAGATACGGGATGCCGAAATTCCGAAAGACGAGCTCGAGAAGGCGTTTTACTTTTGGGTAATCCTTGCCGATAGTTTCGGAGCGCGGGGTTTGAACTTCGGGACGTCAAAGAAAGGAATTCATTCCGTCACTCATGCGCGGCTTTATCTCAATGCCGTATCAGAACGATTAGAGGGCGTGCATGTTGAGAACTTAGATTTTTCTAAGTGCATCAAGATTTATGATGCGCCTGATACGTTGTTCTATCTTGACCCTCCGTATCGAGGAACCCGGGGCGGCAGCACAAACTATGATTTGCTGACCGATGATGAATGGAAGGAACTGCGCAGGCTGTGCGGCAAAATGAAGGGGAAGTTTCTTCTGTCATCGAATAACGATACGTTTGTGCTTGAGCTGTTCAAGGGCTTTCATGTGAAGACGATTGACGTTCCGGTGACGCTGCCGCGCAAGAAAGAGAATAAGACGAGGAAGGAAGTGTTTATAGCGAACTATCAATTAAAAATGCAAAACGCAAAATTAAAAAAGGGTTAGTTATGAAGGACACGATAAAGTACATAGCGATAGGCGTGGTTTGTTTTACCGTTATTTTTCTGTTCACGCAGGTTGAATCGTGCAACGCGCAGACGCGGGTTAGCGAGGTTGGCGTTGAGAAGTCGGACGACAGCACGTTTCTTGACGTAACACGGCAGACATATCGAGAGCCGTTCCTCTCGTGGGGGAATGAGATGGAGGAGTTTCGGCTACCGGCGGGTGTGAAGAAGCGGGACGTGAAACGGGTGCTGAGCTTGAAGCTGTATGATGATGATGCCCACCTCACCCCCGCCCCTCTCCTGCAGGGAGAGGGGAAACCCTCCCTTCACAAGGGAGGGACAATTGATGTGATTGAGATGAAGGATGGGCATGTGTGGGTGGGGAAGGATTCGCCGGTTGAGTCGGTGACGGTGACGGATTTTGAGGAGCCGATTGTCGCGTTTGATGTTCGGTTCGGATTGGGGGCATCCTTTTCCGCAAGCGGAACTCAGGATGACGATGGTGCTGGAAGGATACGTGTTTCGCCGGCGGTAGTAGTCGCTCCGCAGATTTGGTTTGGCTGGCTGCAGCTTCCGGTTGTTACGGCAGACTTGCACGGCGTTGGCGCGGGGGCGCAGGCGCGGGTGTATCACGATGTGTTCCTCGGCGCAACGTACCATTACGGATGGTACGGGGATAAGCGTGTGAAATTGATTGTGGATTTTGAATTCTGATAATTGGTTAGTGGTTAATTGGTGAGTAGTTAATTAAAGGATAAACAATGATTGAGTTGGTTGAAAGTAAGAAGAAAAGGAAGCGGGCAACGAAGCCGGATACGAATATTATTTCGACGGTCAGCCTGTTTAACAAATATTCTACGTACCCTTCGGCAGGGCTGACGCCGGAGCGGCTGGCAGCATTGCTGAAGGAAGCTGACCAAGGGGATATATACCGGCAGATGGAATTGTTCGAGGAGATGCTGGAGAAGGATTTAAGTTTGTTCGCGTTGTTTGAGAAACGAAAATTGGAGGTAACAAAATGCAGCTATCAAGTTCTCACCTCATCGAAAGACGCGCGGCATATCAAACATGCAGGATATGTAGCCGATGTTTTTAACCGCACGAAAAATTGGAGGAAAACATTGGAGGACATTCTTGACGCAGTTCCAAAAGGATTATCGGTACTACAAATATTGTGGAACACAGACGGCGGGCATGTGGGCATTGACGAGATTGAGTGGGTGCATCAGAAGAATTTCCGTTTCGGAAAAGCGAGCGATGTGAACTCAGACCTCAAGGAGATACGAAGGCTGACGGATGGCAACCTTGTTGACGGCGTGGAGCTCGAACCGTACAAGTGGGTGACTGCGATTATCCAGGCGCGGTCAGGGCATCCCGCGCGGACATCCATCCTGCGGACATGCACCTGGATGTACTTGTTTAAGAACTTTGACGTGAAATCGTGGATACAATTCGCGGAGATATTCTGGCAGCCGCTTCGCTTAGGGAAATACAAACAGGGAACGCCTGAAGAGGAGATTGCGAAGCTCGAGGCGGCGTTGAGGAATTTAGGTAATGACGCATCGGGCGTAATACCGGACTCGATGATGATTGAGTTTGTTGAGCAGGCACAGAAGGCAGCGACTGCAGCGGTGCATGAGCAACTTGCAGAATTTTGCAATAAGGAGATGTCGAAGGTAGTGCTGGGTCATACCGGCGCTGCTGATGCTACGCCCGGCAAATTGGGCGGCGATGACATTGCCGGCGATTCATTGTTCGCTCTCGCTACGTCTGACGCGTTAGCGGTTGATTATACTATCTCCGACCAGATAATCAGACCGCTCGTTGAGTTTGAGTTTGGACCGCAGGAGGTTTACCCATATTACCAGACGACTATTAAGCCTCCGAAGGACATGGTGAAGACTATTCAGGTTTTAGATGGGGCAATTAATCAAGTCGGAGTTCCTGTCGGCAAAAATTATGTTTACGAGGAGCTGGGCATTCCTCTGCCGGAAGAGGGCGAGGAAGTGATTATGCCGCGACCGCAATACGTGCCTCAGCAGCCGTTGGCTTTTCATTCTCCGCTTCATTCTGTCATTGCGGGAGGCGGTAAAAAAAAAGTACGTTAGCGTTTAGCGATGATGCTTATGTAGAGTTCCTCCAGGAAGAAGTTGCGGCGGGGATTGAGAGGGGTAAAGATATTGCGGCACCATTGTTGGACGAGGCTGAACGGCTGTTGAAGGAAGCGAAGTCGTTTGAGGAAGCGAAGAATAAAATAGCCGGACTGGTAAGCCCGGAGTTTATCAATAAATTTGGGGAGGGAATATTTGCGAGGCTGCAATTATCGGATGCGTTGGGACGGAGCTACGTGATTGAGAAGGATAGATATTACAGCGAGAAGTCGAAGAAACAAGCGGCGAAATATTTTATAGGCAAGTACACTGTTACGGCATCCGGGTTGAATTGGTTTGCGGGGGCGGATGAGCGAGTGAAAGTCTCGTTTGATTTAGTGCCTCAAGCTGCCGTTGATGCGATGCGGGAGAAATCGTTCTGGCTTTCGGGAATCGAGAACAAACAGTTTTTAGACGCGATTCAAAAGAAGCTTGAACAGGCTTTGAAGGATGGAACGGGATATAAAGAATTCGCGCAGGGAGCGCGGGAGGTCATTGAGACTATGGGTTACTCAGGAGATGAACCGCTGCGGTTGAGTACGGTTTATCGAACGAATTTGTTTAGCGCGTACAGTCTCGGACAGATGGAACAAATCGAGCAGGTGAAAGATAGATTCCCGATGTGGCGGTACGTTGCGATACGAGATAACCGGACGCGGGAAAGTCATTTAGAATTGGACGGGAAGGTGTTTAGAGTTGGCGAGGGTCCGGTGCCGCCGATTGATTTTAACTGCAGATGTTCGGCACAGTACATTCACGTAAGTGAGACGGCGGGGTTAGAGCCGTGGTCTGTAAATAATACGGAGAGGTTTATGAAGCGAGTTGGATTGGAGCCGTTTGATATGCACGAAGAGTATCGGAAGTGGCTGGAGAAGAAGCAAAAGGAGGTGAACGAAAGGGTTAAAGAGGCAGTGCGTGTTGCGATAGGCGGCGCAGGAGGTAGAAATCTATAGCCTGCCAATTTGTCAAAATTTTGAGACACGACGAATAGCTTAAAATGAAAGGTATTTGGGGATTTAAAGGACACTCGGCAGGACACTGAGGACACTTTAAAATCGCTGAATGTGAAATGGATTTGAGGGTGATTGGAAAATAATTCGCGCGGAGGTTGCCTACTTTTCTCGGTTATTACCTATAATTCTCATTTAATTCGCGCGCGTGGTTTGGCGTAAGTGTTTATTGTGTAAAGAGTTGGGTGAGTGTCCCGATTAGAAAGTAATTAGCCCCCCCACAGAACTCACCAATTAACCACTCACCACTCACCATTGTCAAATACATCGCAATCATTTTTATCTGCGGTATCGTGCTTGTGATACTTTCACAGGTGAAATTCTTCTTTGAAAAACCGATGCCACACGATGGAACATCCCGGTCATTCACGGTGAAGCCGAAGGATGAGCGATTCGCGGAAACCGAGTACAAAACGCATCAAGTCTCGTCAAACCCATTTCGTGATAAGACTATGAAAAAAGAATTACCGATAGGTGTTTTAGATGTTGATGTCGAGCAGATTATTTCTGTCGGTGTGAAGCCGGGAGATGATTCACTCCTCACACTGGATTTGATTGAAACAAAGGATGGAGAGGTGTTTTTGAAAAGAGATTCAGCTGTTCAATTCTTGCAGGTTACGAAGTTTGAGCCGCCGGTCTTTTCGTTGTGCATGAGATTTGGGGTTGGGGTGACGGGGGCGGTGAGTGGTGGGCAGGGAGCGGTGAGCAGTGAGCGCTGGGCTGTGAGGTTTTCTCCGATGGTTTCTGTATCGTTGGCGGAGTGGAATGTGGCGAGGTTGAATTTTCTTGCTCCTACATTGATAGCAGATTTGAACGGGATAGGAGCAGGCGCGCAGGTGCGGGTGTATCACGATATTTATCTTGGGGTAGTGAGGGAGTGGGGACGGGATGGGGGGACGGAGGTGAAAGGGGTGGTGGGGGTTGTGTGGTAAGGTGATTTAGTGCTTCTATATCTATGATTTACAACACAGGTAAAGAAAAATAAAAAAATGCCAAATAATGATAAATTTGAGGAATAATTAGATGGTTTATAATGTTATAATTTCGGATTTAGTTGACAATATGGAAAAAAAGAGTTATTATAGAATAAGTCTTCACCATTCTACCTGTAAATTGCTGTATAATAATTCGAGTAATATTCATTAGCTTTGATGATGGGCAATTAGCCTATTAACTGAACGGAAATAGCAATATTTTTTACCGAGGGTGAAATATTATTTTGTTATTAAATGACTTGAAATTGAGTTTTCGTATTCTGTCTCAACGTTGTAGAAATCTTAATTAAGTTTTTATTAATTATTCTATTCGGCTATCACATAATGGGAATTTATTCAGAATACCTTAGCATTAGCACAAATTGGCCAGCTATTGAGAAGGAAAGAAAAACACAACTTGGTAAAATTTCTGAACTTCGAGGCGGTAGGCCTATTCTTACCTTTGCAGCTGCATTAAGCAAACAAGCAGCAACAAGTATCGAATATGATGATAGAGTACCTATTCTTGATCAATTAAGCAATATAACTGGGGGGAAGCTAGATATTCTTCTTGAGACCCCAGGTGGTTCTGCGGAAATTGTTGAGGATATAGTAGAGATTATTAGAAATCGGTTCCAAGAAGTTGCAATTATAGTACCTGGATATGCAAAAAGTGCTGGTACAATTATGACTATGGCAGGTGACGAAATATTAATGGAACCGGCTTCTGCACTCGGCCCAATCGATGCGCAAGTATTTCAAAATGGTAAACGATTTTCAGCCCACGCCCTTCTACAAGGATTGGAAAAAATAAAGGATGAAGTAACAGAAAAAGGGCATTTGAATCGTGCTTATATCCCAATTTTACAGAATATTTCACCCGGAGAAATACAAAATTGTGAAAATACTCTTAACTTTGCCAAAATTCTTGTTACTCAATGGTTGACGAAATACAAGTTTAAGTTTTGGGATAAACATTCAAGCACTAATAATCCAGTAACCGAAAAAGAAAAGGAAAAACGCGCAAGCCAAATAGCTGAGAAGCTCTGCGATAACGGTTTTTGGCTTACACATGCAAGGTCAATTACTATGGATGATTTGCATGACATGGGATTAAAAGTAACAGATTATAGTAAAGAGCCGAAAATTTGTGATGCGATTCGACGATACTATACACTCTTAAAGTTATCTTTTGATACTACAAACATT
>SCUC01000687.1 GCA_004322375.1 Bacteroidota bacterium | reverse complement strand
CTTGGCGTCAATCTCGGCAAGCTGGGATTCCTCGCTGAAGTTTCAACGGATGAAATACAGCAATGTATAGATGATATTATTCAAGGCAACTATAAGATCGAAGAACGAATGGTTTTGGAAGCCAAATGTCTTTCCGATAATTCATTGTTCTATGCGCTCAATGAAATTGTGATTGATAAAGGCGCTCTTCCACGTGTTATCGAGCTTGAGACTTCGGTGAATGGCGATTATATGGTTACCTATTCGGCAGATGGAATAATTCTCAACACGCCGACCGGCTCGACCGCTTACTCGCTTGCAAGCGGCGGGCCGATAGTCAGCCCGCAATGTAACGTTATTACCATAAACCCGATTGCTCCTCACACGCTTTCCGCGCGTCCGGTGATTGTCCCTGATACAAGTCAAATTAAAGTAACGGTGAACGCAGATGGAAAAGATGCTCACATCACTGCCGATGGACAATTAGAAAAATTTTTTACCACTCCTGCCGAGTTCATCATCCGGATGGCGGACTATACAATAAAATTGGTGAAACGAAAGAAGCGGACGTATTTTGATTTGCTGAGAACGAAGTTGCAATGGGGTAGAGATATTAGAATGTCCCGAAACCCCGAACTAGATAAATAATAATTTAACTGAGGTAAATGTCAATGAAAAAATATTTATCTATCATTTCATGCTGTTCTATAGTTATTCTTGGGTGCCATAATGCCAATCCAATTGATACCGGCATACCCTTTGAAATTATTCTCAAAGATCAAGATGGAAATCCAGTGTCAAGCGTTACCATTGAGGGAGGAGTAGATTGGGATAGTTATTCTGTAAAAACAAACAATGCCGGAGTCGCAGTTCTTCCCGGTTCTGCTCGAAACAAAGATGCAATAGCCTTCAAAACAAATTACATACCTTCTCGATTTAGCGCTCTTGGTCCCAGGACATATCAATTTAATTATTCTACGAAACAACTTCGGAACTTAGGCAGAGTGAGAGGGAAAGCGATAATTTTTAATGAGTCGGAAATAGTTACATTAGAAGCAGACGGCAACTATCATGTGTACGTGTATGATGGTTACTCCGTAACTGAGAATTTCCAGACCAGATTGTATGATTCAGCCAATATTGTTGTAAGAAACATAAAGTTATACGGCGACACACTTTGGTTTACAACTCATGATTCAGGCATTTACGTCTATTCGTTACATATAAACACGGCACCCCAATTTCTTTTTCGAATTAAAGCATCCGGTTATCTTGGAGCGTTTGTAGTGAAAGACTCAATAGTGATTTTAGGGTCTCCATACCTGCCAGGGCCATTGAGACTACTTGCATATACCCCAGACGGACAGTTTAGAGAGAAAAACAATTTACCGAATTATTATGTCGAACAAATGCAACTTTTTGATAATTATCTTTTTTTGATTGGCGGTCATGAATCGTTACCGACTATTTTAAATATCAGAGATGAAATGCATCCAATTACCGTGTATAACGGTTTGGAATGGAATTACAATCGAGCGATATTATATGAACGACAATTGATACTCTCGCCAAATTCTCAACAAGGTAATTATAAAGCAATGGATTTTTCGAACCCTACGAATCCGAGATTAATTACAGCTTTTAACGCTGACGCGTGGCTGTTAGGATTTTCAGCGGATACGATTGCTTATGGTTATAATTATATTCATTCTTCAACATATACAATTCATAAAGGAGAATATTATTCGGAATATTTCCAAACCGTTGCAACCGTCTCAGAGGGTACTGATAACGGGATTGGCGGCGCTTTTCATCCCTATTACATCATCGGCGATAGATTATGGAAATTAGTTGAACGCCTATGGGAGTAAAATCTTCTTTTTTCCGATGCGAAATAATTTTCTTTGAGTAAAGATGAAACCCCAAACCAAATACGTTTGCCAGGCATGTGGATATGAATCCCCGCGGTGGACAGGAAAATGTCCAAGCTGCGCGCAATGGAACACGTTTCAGGAAGAAGTCGCACAAAAAGTGCATGCACGAAAAGTCATTAAGCAGACTCAGTTGCAGGCGACCCCTCTCGATGAAATATCGTTGGATGAAGACCACCGCATTACAACGTCAAACGTAGAATTCGACAGAGTGCTTGGGGGGGGGACAGTTCGCGGCTCGGTTATTTTACTTGGCGGCGACCCCGGCGTCGGCAAATCAACATTGATGATGCAGCTTGCCGCACAGATGAAGAACGAGATTGTTCTCTACATCTCCGGTGAAGAATCCTCAAAACAAATTAAAATGCGCGCAGAACGGTTGGGCTTGCCTGGCACAAACAAGCTTCTTCTCTTTACCGAAACGAACATTG
>SCUC01000686.1 GCA_004322375.1 Bacteroidota bacterium | reverse complement strand
CTACGACAGAGGCTATCAGTCTGTGAGAATGTTCATAAAAGATACCGCCCACCATTTGATCGAGCGGGAAGGCAAACATGAAATAACCATACGAATTGGGCCAATCCGGAACAGATAGACCGGATTGCGTACTGGTAACAAGTCCACCAGCAATAATGAGGAGTAAGGTGCAGCATGCTACAAAAACAGCGTAGCGATGTAATGCTTTACTGTATCCGTTCACTATTGATTCTCCATTGTTGCCGGCGCGTCCGCACTAGTAGAATCCGACATCATGGTCGAATCAACAGGCTGTTCCGGCGGCACGAGAGCGGCTTGTTGCTCATTGAACCATGCATCGTATTCCGCTTGAGTCATAATCGTCATGTAGCCGCGCATACGATAGTGGCCCAAGCCGCAGAGTTGCGCGCAGGCAATTTCCGTTGGGGTAGATGGAGCAATGGTAATTTCATTGATACCTGCCTCGACTAATTTCGTGATGATAACATCGTCGAGGAAGCCGTTCGCTTCGATGATGACATTTCCAGCGTTATCCTTGTATTCTTCCATTGAGAAGTAGGTGTCGAGCTTAGAATTGGGGCGAACGTTAACAGTCGAAGCACCCATTTTTAATAATTTTGTCGCAACATCTTCGCTCATCGGTTCGCCTTTTGCAACAAGGGGGTTGCCCTCTTTATCATTGTATGTTTCAGAGGCAACATACTTTTCAATTCCGGAAACTACACGAGCTTTAACAGAGCTGATCTGATTGTCAACCAAGATTTTTACGTTGTCAATAGTTAATAAATCGCCGGCGGTGAGAATACTACTTCCATCTTTATCGGTTACATCTTCCGTGAGAAGATAATTATCTTTGGAAGAGCCCGTAATACCGACTGTTTCCTCTGTAGGAATAGCAACCGCTTTTGTTTTTTGGATAATGGGCTGAAGATTAATCTTATGAGCAAGCTCTTTCCGGAGTTGCTCGGTGGTTTGCGTTGGGGTAAACCAGAGAGGTATGTTTAAGCCCGGGATTGCATCCTGCTTCGTTCTCATAAAGGGAAGATTTAAGCTATGAATGACATCCTTCGACGATAGGTGAACAATGACCGGCTTATTAACCGGAACATTCAACTGGTTGATAGTAACGATATCATCTTTTGCTGCGGGGTCTTCCCTGTCTAATCCAAGAGGATTATCGGCATTGACGAGACTAATCGAGGTCTTTCCGAATTTACCATCTGCGCCGGGGTAATGAATATTCCAAGCGAATTGTTCAGCGACAATGCGAACAACGGTTGAAGAGCTTTCGTTGGGAAAGGCATCAACACGTTTTGTCCACATTGGAATTGAAAATGCGACTAACAAAATAACTTCAAAAATAGCAACTGCGACTTCCAAATAGCTTGAAACGTGACTTTTTACACCCACATAGTTCGCCACGGGGTTCCGCGACTTTCTGAAACGGACAAGAGTATATAAGTAGAATAGTCCCCACCCAATGAAGAGCGCGAACATCAAATAATGAATAATGACAATAAGACTGTCAACTTCTGCGCCATGCTCGGAAGCAATTGGCGGAAGCCCTAAGAATTCTTCCATTCAACCATTCCTTTATTCTGAATCAAGTGAACTGCGCCGTTTTGATCAATGAACGAATCGTGTGAAATTTTTTCGCGAATACGGCGCGTGCGTTTCCACACGTAAATAAAAAAAGCGCCAAACGTTACCAAGACAAAACCTGTAATACCCAACATAACAACCACAGCATTGTTCGTTGCTTCGATCGTGTTATTTTCAGTTGCTCCGTAGCATCCGGGGCAGGCATACGCGATGAATGTACCGGTAACAAGCAGCATCGCCACAAATATTATTCTCGTCGAGTTTTTCATAGAAACCGGACGTGCTGAAGTTTTTTCAGAAAACGGATTCCATAAATAATCAATCCCACACCTGAAAGAACCGCGAGAAACGCTCCGAGCAAGTCGAGGAAATTATCCGTTCCGGAATAGGAACGAACAAACCATAGTGCGAACCCAAAGGCGAAAAGGGTGGAGACAGAGATAAACAGTATA
>SCUC01000685.1 GCA_004322375.1 Bacteroidota bacterium | reverse complement strand
TCTGCCTTGACTAAGAATAAATTATAGCCTGCATCGTGAAGTATTTTCTCGCGTTCTTTTTGGGTTGTAAACTTGATTGGTTCAACAGTTTTTATCTTAAATGGTTCAATTATTGTTTTCATAGCTTATAGTGGTCTATAGGGTTTACGTAAGAATATAGGCTTTTGTTATAGCTACCAGCCATAAATCTCATATATCAATCTCCAAATAACAAATAACTGCCAAAAGCCAAATCTCAAGATATTCCTAGAACATTGCATTTTTTGGAATTTAGTTGGGATTTGTCATTTGGAGCTCGGATTTTACCTGTTATTTGGAATTTGAGTATTGGATTTTTCCAATTGGTGGTCTGCGTCTTTCATCTTTGAAAAGACCAACATGCCGAGAATGGCAAGTAAAAAGAACCCTACGGCAAAGATGATGAAGCGTTCCCCTGAATCAGGAACTGAGGATTGAAGAAGTTGTTTGAGAGAGTCGGACAAGGTTAAATTCCTATATATGCCATTACTATCATTACTACGACATAAACTATCCCCACAACCCCTAAAAACATTAGGACTTTATTTTTCTCATTTCTTGCTCCCTTTCTATCCAAAAATGGGAGCAGCAATAATAATGTACTAAACAATCCTACACCGCTATTGACAATGACTTCGGAATTGATGCCCATTATTGAAGGTGGTAGAATTTTTAATGTTTGATACAAAGGCAAAAAATACCATTCCGGTTTTATTCCATAAGGAGATGAAGCATACGGATTTGCTTTATCGCCGAGCTCAACAGGGAATGTTAGTACGATAACAAAAAGTAGCGTAAACCCGACAATCCAGCTTAATGCATCCCTGTACATATAATTTGGATAGAAGGGGAGTGAGGACTTTTTCACTTGTGTTCCAATTGGCGTGCTTGTTCCGTGTACTTGGTTCAATATGATATGAAATAAGACAACCACTAATGTCGCAAGGGGTAAAATAGAAACATGTAAAGCAAATAATCGTTTTAGGCTATCCCCATCAACAAAATCTCCACCCCGTAATAGAGCAACTACCGCTTCGCCAACCAGAGGAATGCTGCGCGGTATTTCCGTCCCTATTTGAGTAGCAAAATACCCGAAGGTATCCCACGGCAACAATGAGCCGGTAAATGCAAAACCTAGAACCAAAAACAATTGTGCCACACCGCTCATCCACATTAGTTCTCTCGGTTTCCTGTACGCACGCATAAAAAAGGTGCTTGCAAGATGGAGAAACATGCTTATTACCATCAGGTTTGCCGACCATTTATGCACAGAACGAATCAACCATCCAAATGGCACTGCAGTCATTATTTGTACCATGCTTTCGTATGCTGTTTCCGGCGTAGGACTGTAATACACCAATAACAGCATCCCGGAAAGCATCTGAATAACAAAAAAGAAAAGCGTCAATCCGCCGAACAAATACCAGAATGAATGTTTATGCTGAGGAACCTGCTTATGATGAAGAAAAGAAAGCGCTGTATCGAGTTTAAGGCTTTCATTGAGCCATTGCCTGATTTTTTCTACCATGTGCTATGCCTCAGAAATTAGTATATCTGTACCGGTGAGCGTCACGCGGTACGGCTTTAGGGGAATGGGAGCAGGACCCGCAATATTTTTCCCATCCCTATCGAATATGCTGCCATGACAGTTACAATGAAATTTCTGTTCCTCAGGCTTAAACTCAACCACACAACCCAAATGCGTACAGATTAAAGACATTGCCTTAATTTGCCCGGACTCCGAATTCATGACAATAACAGGCTTCTTCTTCAGTTTAAATATCTTAAATGAGTTAAAAGGTATATCTGTAACCTTAGCTATGGGATAATCTTTTAATGATTTCTCCCTGTTTGAAGCCGGGTAAAGATACTCTGCGACCACATATAAGGCAGGAAGGAGGGTAAGGAGGAACCATCCGAACATTACCTCCCGGAGAAATCCCCGGCGCGTTTTTTGTATTGGTTGCGTTGTCATACAGTTAAGTACAAATTCTATAATGATGTGAATCGAGCTTTACAATCCCATGAAATACTACATTCGCGGAACCGGTTAACTCTATAGTTGAATATCCGTTATCTCTTTTTATGAAAGAAACAAGGAGTATCTCGTTGCTTCGAGTGTGAACTTCAATCGGGGAGGGGAGACGATGAAGAGCATTGGTAACGAGCGCGCTTGCTACAGCTCCTGTGCCACATGCCAGAGTTTCTCCTTCTACACCACGTTCATAGGTTCGCATAGAAATTGCATTTCCTGATATAACATGAACAAAATTGACATTTGTTCCATCGGGAGCGAATAACTGATGGTTTCGAATCGAACTGCCTAACCCTGCTATCCCGTTTTGCTCGATATCTTCCTGAAAAAAATCGGGAAGCGCAGTGGAGTAAACCACAACATGAGGAGATCCCGTGTTGACAAAATTTATCTTGATTTCAGTTTGATTGATTTGAATAAACCTATTGAGAGATAAGTCTTTCGGGTCTTTCATCGAAAGAGATATATTACTATCGGCTTTCTTTGCAGAATATATGTAGTCGAGGGCGTCGAATGTTGTCGTATTGTTGCTTGAACCTTGCAGAACAAAAAGAGCCGAGCATCTGCCTCCGTTGCCGCACATACCGCCGTAGCTACCATCGGCATTAAAATAATTCATTCTGAAATCAGCGACCTTGCTTGTTTCAATGATAATCAATCCATCTGCGCCGATGCCATAATGCCTGTTGCAGAGAATTTTTGCAGCCTGCTCCCAATGCAGATTCAATTCTCCTTTACGATTATCAAGC
>SCUC01000684.1 GCA_004322375.1 Bacteroidota bacterium | reverse complement strand
TAGTATTCATATTCATTAATGATTGTCAAGCCATTCAAGCATCGCTCGAATACTGCTGGTTGCTAACGCAATACACGAATCGGCCGCCCCGTAGTACATTTTAATTGAATCACCGTCAGACGCAATAGTGTAGCCGCACGGAAAAACTGCATCGTCCACGTCCCCGTGCCGCTCGTATGATTCTTCGGGACCGAACATCCATTCATCGCCTCGTTTAATACAGCGTTCCGGGGTATTGATATCAAACAAGGCAAGTCCCAATCGGTAGAGTGAACTGCTGCCTGTCCGTCGTACTCCATGATAAATTACCAGCCACCCTTGCGGGGTTTCAATCGGAGGAGGTGAGAGTCCGATTTTGTTTGCATCCCACCATGCACCCTTCCGGGCTTGCATCATTATTTTATGGTTACCCCAGTTTCGTAGGTCAGGTGAATATGATATCCACATGTGCGCTCCGGGAGCGTTTACCGGGCGATGAATTAATGCCCATTGACCATCTATACGGCGAGGCAGGAGTGCGCCATCTTTATCATCGGGTTGCATTATTAATCCATAGCGTTCGAACGTAACAAATTCTTTTGTAAGGGCGAGAGCAATACCAGGTCCATCGCGAGTATATGCTGTATAGACAATTGCATAACTTTCTAATTCAGGTACATGTGTGATACGAGGGTCTTCAATGCCCCACAACTCTTCAGGAAAATGTTCCGGGTCAGCAGGCAGGGTTGGGTGAGAATCAATCCTCCAATTGTCTATACCGTTAGTAGAACGTGCGGCACAAAGATGAGAATGACCACGCCGATCTTCAACACGACACATAAGGAGGGTTGTCCCATCTTCCAGCAAAACTGCTCCGGGGTTAAATACACTATTTATAGGATATGACCAATTTGCTGCGGTTAAAATTGGATTGTTCTCATGACGGTGAAATAGTTCCGGGTGTGTATGTATCATAGTGAGGCTACTTCTTTTAGTGATAAAATAATATCTTCAGACAGACGTAATTCCAGTAATGCCTGAAGAAAAGCGAGGGTTGACTCTGCTCCTTGATTTTCATTGGGTCGGTCAGGATGCAAGCCGTCCCGGCACCCGCCTGTTGTTGGATCATAGATGGGCAGGTTCAAATCATTCCGGCCAAGAAACCAGTCGAAAGCGCTACGGGCTTCCTTGTGCCAGCATTTATCGCCGGTGATTTGATACGCCATAAGGCAGGCAGAAACCATCGCTTGTGCCTCCACAGGTTGCTGGTCGAATCTTGCGCGTTCACCTCCCCTCTCATAAAAACCGTTCGAGCCAATTGGGACAAAGTGTCCGACTTTACTCCGCTGTAATGTTGTCAACCAGCTGAGAGATTCTAAACCGGCTTCGGTCATGGAAGTGTTGGGAATTGATTGTCCACACATCATGAGAGCGTGTGGAAGAGCTGCATTACAATATGTTAAACCGGGTTCGAACCATTGCCATTCCTTTGTCTGGTTACTTTGATAGAGCCTCAAGAGTCTTCCACCTAACTCTTCCCGGACCTGACCTGCCCGGCGGTCACCGGCAAACCGTTGAAGATATTCATGAATCCCGATGAGAGTAAATGCCCACGCACGCGGACTGCTCGTGTCAAGGATTGTAGGTAACGCTTGTTCAAATAATCTGCCCGCCATGCTATGAAGTGCTTGCGTGTTTGATCTGCCTAACAACGTACCAAGAGCCCACAACGCGCGCCCGTGACTATCGTCTGAACCACTCTCCTCAATCCATCTTCGATTATAATCCATGAAGTTGCGGAAACGCCTGGTCTCAGGGTTGAATGCGTACCAGATGAAGGCGAGATAACGGGAAGTCAGTTCTAGTGCATCGCTACTCCCTAACGCTTCAAGAAGAGCGCTCACCATCAGCGCACGGGCGTTATCATCGGTAGTGTAACCTTCACGATAATTTGGCACTGTAAACAATGCATGTTGTAGCATTCCGGTCTCGTCTGTCATACGATGCAAATGGTCGAGCTTAAGAGGAGGCAATTCCACCGGGCGAATATCGAGCGCGTTTACTTTAAAATTAGGAGGAATGAAATGTCTGCGTTCTGCACGCGCGCGGTCAAAACTGTTGATGTAACTGAGTGCAACACGGGACCAAATCATTGAGCGTCCGTACAGATATGCCCGCTTTCTCATAGCATGACGTTTAACTTCGTTATCCAACAAATCTATGACGTTTTCTGCTAACGCCACAGAATCACTAAATGGAACCAGTACGCCACGCCCATCGGCGAGCATTTCTTCAGCATACCAGTACGGTGTTGAGATCACTGCTTTACCTGCGCCTAATGTATACGCCAGAGTACCGGAAACTATTTGTGTCGCATTGAGATACGGAGTGATATAAATATCCGCTGCGCCTATGAATTCGATAAGTTGTTCAATACTGACAAATTGGTTATAGAAAATCACATGGCTTTCCACTCCTTTTTCTCGTGCCAGCCATTGTAACGAGAGCCGATACGTCTCGCCTTGTTGCTGAATAACATGTGGATGTGTTACCCCAAGGATGATATAGACTAGGTTTTTGTGACGTTCCACGATTGCCGGTAACGCAGAGATTACATTTTCAAATCCCTTGTTTGGTGAAAGTAATCCAAAGCTTAGTAAAACAAGC
>SCUC01000683.1 GCA_004322375.1 Bacteroidota bacterium | reverse complement strand
AATTGGGCTGATCCTTCTTCTTGAAATGGTATCGCCTTGTCATTAATAAACTGCTTAACTTGTGGGTTAGTATCGTACGCGACAACATTTTTACCTCTAGATTCTATGGCAAGTGCGACAGGCAATCCCAACTTTCCCAATCCAACAAACCCTACCCTAGTGCCGCGATTACTACTTTTTCGCACCCAATCTAATATTTTTGAAGTGTCATTAGCTTTACCTTGGTATACACCATGGCTCAAAGCACCAAGGTGATGGGATTTTGAGATTAATACTTCAAAAGTCTTGGAGGTGTTATCCTTTAAGTCTCCCAGTTTATCATCATCAAATCCAAACTTCCTATGTCGAGGCCTAATTCCAAATATAGTCTTTTGTATATGTGAATCGTACGCAACATCTCTTACCCACACATCACAGATACAATGCTCAGATGTGTGACCTAGCAATTTAAAATATTTGATGCTGACAATCGGGAAAAAATTTTTATTTGAACCTTGTCCCCAAACATTGTAAACAACAGGTTCTTCTTTGGGATTTGAAAGTGAGGCGAAATCAATAAATGTGTCATACCACTCAACGCTATCCATGTATGCATCGTCATTCCATAGGTACAACCAATCACCTGAAGCACGAGATGCAAGGAAATTTTGCATTATATGAAATTTTCTATAGCCAACCCTTGGCTCTATAAACAATTTTATACGAACATCTTTACCGAACAGTCTTCGATATTCGTCAACCTGCGGATCGTCATTATCTACCCATATAAGAACTTCGATGTTATTTCTAGCAAGTCCCAGACTATCAAGCGAAAATTTTAACGCTACTGCTCTTTCTCTACTTGGTACAAGAACGCTTAGAACTGGATTATTTACAGCCATGTATTTTTTTTATGCCAAAGTTGAACCGAGCGGTCGCCCATCCAAATTATCTCTAGTAAGACGGTCGGGGTTAGCCTTCACCCACTCAACCGTTTTTTGTATTCCTGCTTTTATTGAAACTGTAGGCTTCCACCCTAGAAGCAGCTTTCCATCATGCGGAGGAAGATCTCTAGATGCGACTCCTATATGGGCTCCTTTTTTCCATACTACTTTAGAGCTGGATTTTGTCTGGGTAATTATGTGCTCAATAACTTCTTTAATTGAAACCTGCGGACCATGAATAAGTGCAGATTCAACTGTTTTTCCCTTACGAAGAACCTCAATGGCATTTATAACCGCCTGTACTCCATCCTCAACATAGGTAAACGGTCGTGTTTGAGACCCGTCACCTAGAACTTCAATAGGGCTTTCACCGAGAAGGGCTTTTCGCGTCAGATTTGGAATAACATGAATGTGCGAATGTCCCGAGAAAACCTCATATGGACCATAGAGATTTGATGGCCTTATAGCTACATAATTTGGGATTATTCCTGCGTTTTTAAGATCAGACAATGCCCATTCTATAAACATCTTCGTCATTCCATATAGTCCTTCCGGTCGAAAGGACTCACCCCGGCGGCCTCTTGAATCAGGATCGGTATTAGCAGAAGAACTACAAATATACACTGTAGGAACCCTTAATACTTCTAAAGATCTAAGATATGAAGATGCTAGTTCAAGCCCGGCAATATGATCAATAGGGTTATGGCTCATAGGCGAGGCCATATGCACTAAAACATTAACTTTATTTTTACTTATAAAGCTAGTCCATTCAAACGCTTTTCTTGGATCCGAAAAATCAGCCAAAGTAAATGATACCTTTTTTCTGTTAACTCCCTGTAAGTTCTCTAATCTTCCGCGAGAAAGGTCGTCAATTACAAAAACAATATGGCCGTCTTGAACCAATCGCCTAACAACTTGATTGCCAAAAAAGCCTGCTCCGCCTGTCACTGCAATTTTCATAAAGTAGCTCCTTTACTAGATTTAGTTATCATTTCGGGTTCCGGAAGCGGAACTACAAAAATCCCGCCTTCTTTTAGATATGCCCTTTCTCTTTTAACAAATTCCTTAATAAATGAGTAGGGCAGAATTAATAGTGCATTAGGTGTACTGGATCTCATTTTGTCTTCGCTTATAACAGGAATTCCCGTTGCACCATAAAACCTGCCCACTTTTTCAGGATTTCTTTCAACTGCTGCGTCGATAAGTTTTGCGTTTAGCTTTGAGGCCCCAAGAATAGTGAGCCCTCTCGTTGAAGCACCATAGACCATAACTGACTTATCGCTTTTGTGGAGTTTAGTGACAATTTTATTTAAATCAGTTGAAGCTTTGCGAACTTCGCGAGCAAATTTACTCCAATCTCGAGATGTAAAACGGCCTTTTTCCTTAGCAAATACTGCCCTTACAGATTTTTCAACAGGGCGAAGACCGGCTTGTCCCATCCAGAATCTAATTGAACCCCCATTGAGTTCGTTCCTCTCTATTCGGAAAATTTGGAGGCCTATTTTCTGAACAACAATGTTGAATTGACTTGCAGACCAGACTGTAACATGCTCATGACTAATATGATCAAACGAACAATGATCTATCATATCAAGTGCATAGTTCATCTCACACACCCATATTCCATCCGGAGCAAGAACTGACTTGATCATTTCTGCAAAAGAAACTGGGTCCTCGAGGTAATAAAACATTGCAATAGTAGTAACTGCTGAAGCAGAACCGATGTCAGATTTCGAAAGCAATTTAGAATCAAAAAAATCGTTAACCCATAAAATTCCAGACTTTTTTTCTTTTGGACAAAGATTACTTGGCTCAAAACCAATAAGACGCCCTCTTTTGTAATTTGAGAGGAGAGTCCCGTCATTAGCACCTATATCAATTACCAAATCATTACGTTTAAGTCTTATCTCCTTACTAACTGACTTCGCCAGCGATG
>SCUC01000682.1 GCA_004322375.1 Bacteroidota bacterium | reverse complement strand
GTAGAATCCCAGGTTTGGCCCGTATGCTCGCCATACGGATTGCCAAATGCGACATGGATACCGGGGAGCTTTTCATCCTGCAGGATATGCCCGATAACCTCGTTGACAGCGATGTTCGTACCAATTGCAAACTCACCGACACGGTTGCTGTTTTCATCTGTTGATGTGTACGCTAAAAATTCTTGCTGCAATTCTTTGTTTTCACATTCGGCAGAGCCGATACGATTATCAATAATGTCAATACATAGCGGGTTATGTTTTAAGTCCCCATATTTCTGACAGAGATAGTCGCCGACAACGCCATCAACAACAAATCGTCCGTTCAACGTATTGGGAGCGGTGAAAATCTCGCCACCGGGGAGATTTCCCCATTTATCGCGAGAAATAATGCCGCTTGTTTTCACCCAGCGCAGGCGATCGGAGAATTCAACGTCAATGTCCGTTCCGCCTTTTGAAACAGCTTTGATATGCCGTGTGGTTCGCGCTTTCTCGATAAGGCGCGTGCTCAAATCGTCCACAGCGTGAAAATCGGCGCGCATCCCTTCGACCATGATTTGCTTGTTTATATTTACCATGTGCGCGTGGCGAATTTTTTTTCTATTGATGACATTAGTCATCTGGATACGGGAGCCTAATTCGCCCCGCAGCGCTTGCGCAGCGAAGATGCTCACCTGTGCCTCTTCTAAATCGGTGAGAATTTGCCGTGGCATATCCACAAGAGGCCGTTGGGCAAAATCTTCGAGAATATAAACATCCAACGAAGTTCCTACGTTATGAATTTCGTGAGCGAGCGCTGCTCCTATTTCAATAGTTTCCTCATCGGTGATAATCACCGTATGCTCATCTGGCTGGATGCGCAGGCAGGTATGAACGGCGTTGTACGCGCCCTGTAACAGTTCTGAATGTACGGGAATGTCTTGAAAAGCTTGATGCATGAATCTTATACGTTCTATATGTTTAAACCAAGATATGTTTCTTTAATAATATAATCAACGACTTTTGTCAAGTCGTTTGTTTGCTTGAATATGGCGAGCTGTCTATCCGCGCCGGTTCCTTCGCGAAGAATGGTGTGAATGTATTGAATTTCTTCGCGGCTGTTTAATTCGTCAACAACGTCATCTATAAATTCAAGGAGTTCTTGAAACAGGGCTTTCGTTTCTACTTCTTGCTGTTTCCCGAAATCAATCATCTTCCCTGAAATACCGTATCGCGCCGCACGCCACCGGTTTTCGTTCATTAATATTCTTCTGTAAAGTCGGAATCCTAAATTTGACTTGAGCAGCTTATCGAGCTTGACCACAACTGCCTGAATGAGCGCGGCAAGAGCAATTGTTTCATCAACTCGCATTGGAATATCGCAGATGCGGAACTCCAATGTCCCGAATGTAGGATGCAGACGGATATCCCACCAAATTTTCTTGCCGTTATCTATACAGTTGGTCTTGATGAGAAGATTGACATAATTTTCATACTCACTGTGACTATTGAAATAGTCAGGCAAGCCTGTTCTCGGGAACCGCTCGAATACTTTGATGCGATAGGATTTGAATCCCGTATTCCTGCCGAGCCAAAACGGTGAGTTTGTGGAGAGCGCGAAGATGTGAGGGAGGAAATACCGCGCCGCGTTCATGAGTTGAATGCCCGATTCCTTATCAGGAATTCCGACATGAACGTGCAAGCCAAAGATGAGCAGTTCAGAAGCGACCTGCTGCATCTCATCCATGATCATGTGGTACCGGGGATGATCGGTGACTTTTTGGTCAACCCAATGAGAAAAGGGGTGCGTGCCTGCTGCAGCGATGCACAGGTTGCTTTTTTTTGCAAGACGAGCGATGTAACTGCGCAGCCTGACAACTTCTTTCCGCGCTTCTTTTATATCTTGGCAAACGTTCGTTCCCACTTCGACGACGGATTGGAGCATCTCCGGCTTGACCTGCTCCTGTAAAAGCATTTTTCCCTCTTCAACCATTTCCTGGATGTGCGACCGTAGCTCACGCGAGACAGGGTCAACAATCTGGAATTCTTCTTCGATGCCGAGTGTGTAAACGTGCGGTTTGCTCATAGGTTCCCCTTGGGTTGTTAGCCTTTAGATGTAGCAGCTTGAACGAATTCTCCCCATGTCAGATTTATCTTTCCTTCTCTATGCGCTTTCGCGCGACGGATAGCCATGGC
>SCUC01000681.1 GCA_004322375.1 Bacteroidota bacterium | reverse complement strand
ACGTGAACACGACGTCAACATCCGTCCCTGGTTGAGGGTATACAAAAGCGAGAAAAATCCCTTCAAAAAATTTCTTTATTATCTTGAATACAATCGGTGGATGCGCTATGAGCCGGAAATAATAAAGCAATTCGATTCTGTATTAACATTTACTGAAACCGATAGTCAATTTCTTAACGATGTCGCTCGTGTAAACCATGTACATTGTCATCCACGCGGCATAGAAGTTCCTGAAGCTATTAGCCCTTATGCTTCTCGCGAACCGTTGAGCTTGCTTTTTGTTGGGGTCTATAACCATGTTGCGAATAGAGATTCCGTTCTTTGGCTTTGCTCGGAAATTTTTCCGGAGATTCAAAAACGTTCTCCCCAAGCTACGCTCTACGTTGTTGGGAAACATCCGCCCGATGAAGTTGTGGAAATGGCTTCTCACAATCCCGGGATTAAGGTTATGGGATTTGTTCCTGCGATTGAAGAGTATTATAATCGGATGCAAGTGTTTATCTCTCCGGTTCGGTTAGGCGGCGGAATTAAAACCAAAGTGCTTCACGCTCAAAGCTATGGAATGGCAATCGTCGCGAATTCAATTGGATGCGAAGGGATTACCAGCGTAAATCCGTCCACTGCGATTATTTCTGATACCGTTGAGGGATTAGCGGACGGGGTCGTAGCGTTATTCAATAATCCCCAACAAGCAGCAAGTATGGCGGAACGGGGGCGCGAATTGGTAGTTCAACAATATGGCTGGACCTCTGTCATAAAAAATCTGGAATTATTTTACCAATCGAAAAAATAGGATATATCCTTTCAAAAGACCAGGCAAAACAAATGATGAAATGAATGTCAGATTAATTGCAATTCTTTTTGAAATGTTGTAAATTGCCCTAACCTGAATACATTTTTTATAGGAGCAAATATGAAGAAAATCTTTTTGATCATGTTCAGTGTTCTTTTGCTGTTAATTACCTCATGTCAGGATTCTGAGGTTTCTATTGTTACCCCTCCATCATTGCCCGGAAGTACCGTATCGTTTTTCCTAAATAATATACCTCAAGAAGTAGATAGTATTATTGCCAGGATGAATCGAGAAGGTTTTGAAGAACGAATACTTTCGTTGCAACTTTCTGATACATCATTCGAGGCAAATGGCACGATGAACAATGTTCCTGTTGGTATGTGGCAATTAGAAGTTCTAGCGTACGATTCATCATCGAATCTTCTCTATTCCGGCGAATCAATGGTAGATGTTGTTGGCGGACAAACAAACGTCGTTGAACTTGAGCTGGAACCAGCGAGCGGTAATGTTACAATCCATGTAACCTGGGGCAAACCATGCGTGTCTGTTCCCGCAGGTATAGTAAGTTGGTGGAGAGGGGATGGTAATTATCTAGATGTTATGGGAGGGAACCATGGTTCCATCTCTAATAATCCTCTTGAGCCCTTCACGAAAGGATATGTCGGCAAGGCATTCAGTTTTAATAGCTCTGGCAATAACAGGGTATTCATTTCCGACGCTGAGAACCTCAAAATCACAGGCTCGTTGACGATAGAAGCCTGGATTTACCCTACCTCGTACCCGCCGGTAACGGGTGAGCAGATAATTCTCTTCCGAGGCGATACCAGGGGAAATCTTGACCCCTATTATTTAGGAATTTATAAAACAGATTCGCTCCTTTTTAATATTGAATCTCTTACCGACGCCGCTATACTAAAGGTAAGAATTCCTTTGGATCGTTGGATACACGTTGCAGGAACATTAGATTCAACTACGGGTGAAATGAAACTCTTTGTTAATGGAAACCTAAGGGGAAGTATGTTCACAACGGTAAGACCGTTACGAGAGTTAAACTCTTCCTATAGTCCGGGATTAGCTATCGGTAATACACAAAGCACGCTGTATAATTATCCATTTCACGGAAAAATTGATGAGGTTTCGATTTATAACAGGAATTTGTCATCGGAAGAAATATTTTCAATTTATTACGCCGGTAGATCCGGCAAGTGTAAAACCCAGTAAGAGTTGTAATCGCATAGGCTGGATGCTCTTTGCTCTCTCCCAGCCTATTATCAAAAGTGCGCGCGTTTTTGCTTTTCCGTTGTTTATCATGATTCAATCGGACAGACGTGGATTTTTTCATCCAAGATGTGATGTAACGGTTGAGCAAAAACGCGCTCTTTCATTTCAAGAAGGTGTGATTTTCAATCCAACAAAAAAAAGGAAATTATCTACAGAATGCGTATCTTGTGCAATTCTTAATAGAAGACTTTGAAAAACTCTGATTTTGTCATTCTGAACGGAACGAAGTGAAGTGAAGAATCTCTAAAACCGCACGAATGGAGATGTTTCGCTTCGCTCAACATGACTGTGGATAGGTTTTGCAAAGCCTTCT
>SCUC01000680.1 GCA_004322375.1 Bacteroidota bacterium | reverse complement strand
AAGAATTTGACGCAACCCTGCGCGAAATATCGGATGGTCATCTGCTATGAGAATTCTAACTTTATTTTCCATTGTTTCCCTCTAACGGAATGATAATCGTTACGGTGGTGCCTTTATGTTCATGTGAATCAAAACTAATATCTCCATTCAACATTTTGACACGCTCATTCAATCCTCTCAAGCCAAATCCTTTTTTCATCCTTGCGGCATTAACATCGAACCCCTTTCCATTGTCTTCGATGGTAAGAACGAGCTGCTGTTCCGTTTTGGTGAGCGATATGCGCGCTGTTGTCGCTTCAGAATGTTTGAGAATATTGGTAATCGTTTCCTGTACAACTCTGTAAAAATCAATTTCAAGATGTTGAGATACCATGCCGTCAATGTTGGCAACTTCACTTGAAAACGCAATGGAGGAGGAATCGGCGGCACGTTTGATGAGAGCGTTCAGCGCTTTCGTTAATCCTAGAGACTCGAGTTGATATGGTCGTAAACTATACGCAATTTCTCCCACAACATCGAGTGTTCCTGAAACAGACCTGGAAATTTCTTCAAGCACTGTTTGTTTATTTTCTTGCACTGTTGCTTGCGCTCCGAGTAACGCTTTATTTTTGATGATGAGCAGTTCCTGTCCAAGCCCGTCGTGCAGCTCGGCGGCAATACGTTTTCGTTCCCGTTCCTGTGATTCAATGAGCTCGCGGGAAAATTCCTCCTGTCTGGCTTGCTCTCGTTTCAGCGCAGTCACCCTCCTGTTGTAAATTACCGGACCGAGCAACAGAATCGCGAACGCCGCCATCGCTCGAAACCACCAGGTTTCCCAGAAAGCGGGCAAAATCGTTATTGCGATGCTCACACCCTCCTCGTTCCAAACCCCGTCGTTGTTCGACCCTTTCACCCTGAAGACGTATTCTCCCGGAGGAACGTTCGTGTAGCTCACCCGGCGGCGGGTTCCCGCGTATATCCATTTTGAATCGAATCCATCAAGAATATATTCGAACTCATTTTCCTTTGGGTTAACGAAATCCAGGACGGCGTACTCGAATGCAAAAAAATTCTCATTACGGCTGAGCGTGAGCGGTTTTGACTGAGCGAGAATGCTAGCAAACTGATACGGGCGGTCAAATAATTGAAAGCCGGTAAGGACGATAGCGGGAGCTCGTTTATTGTCACGGATACTATCGGGGAAGAAATAGGTCACGCCGTTGATGCCGCCGAAGAACATCTCGCCTCGCTTGCTCTTAAAGAATGCGCCGGTATTAAACTCGTTTTCTTGTAAACCATCCTCGGCTGTATAATTCGTAAAGCGTTCTGTGATAGGGTCGAAACGGGACAATCCGTTGTTCGTGCTGAACCAGAGTTTCCGGTTGTTATCTTCGAGAATGCCATAGACCACATTATGAGGAAGTCCTTGTTCCGTTGTGTAGCGTTTGCTTTCGCCTGTTCGTTTGTTGTACGAGACAACTCCACTGCCCCGCGTTGCGAGCCAAAAAACTCCCGATGAGTCTTCAAGGATTGACATGACTGGAACTTCGGGGGTATTAGCCAATACGCCTACATTGATTTGTTGAGCGCTTAGCGGTTCGAAATTAAGTTTGAATAACAGTTTTCCGACAACCCAAACTTGACTATCGTTGTCTTCAAATATTGTTTGTATTTCTCTTTTCAAATGCTTTTGAAGTTCAGGCAAGCGCTCTGTAATATTTTCAAACCGGGATGTTGTCGCGTCAAAAAGAAAAATCTGGTTTATAGTGTAACCAACGATTGTTCTTGATAACGTTGCGGCTTTTCCCGCCTCGCCTTCCGTCAATGTGTACTCTCTTACAACAGAAAGATTATCATCCATGACTGCAACGCCGCCTATTTTTCCAACCCATACCTCTCCTGGCGATTTTTCCATTAATGTGGATATCGTGACTCCCGGAAACCCGTGGTGGGTGAACGTCCTCTTGCTCCTGTCATACACACTTAGCCCGTCTTCCCAGGCGCCTACCCAGATTCGTCCTCTGTAGTCTTCCAGAATTGAAAAAATCATATTACTTCTATGCATACCGGTTGCCGTCGGCGGGCGACGCAGAACATGAAATCCTTTTTCGAATGGAAGTGTCTTACAAACGCCTCCGCCGAATGTGCCTACCCATAACACGCTTGAAGCATCTTGATACATTGTATGAACGCGATTGTGACTAAGAGAAGCCGGCTGTTCAGGTTCGTTACGATAGTGAGTGAATGTTGCGGTTTCATAGTTGAAACGGTCTAATCCTTCATGCGTCCCGACCCAGAGCGTTCCATCTCTATCACAGAAGACTGCGTTGACGTGCTCGTCGCTGAGAGATTGTTCGTCGTGAGCGTTGTGATGGTAGGCAGTCCATGACGCGGAAGTTATATTATGGCGATAGAGACCTTTCCATGTTGCTATCCAGATATTGCCCAACGAATCTTCACACATTGAATTTATTTGTATTCCGGGAGCAAGAGAATTGAAAGGAGCAGTTATTGCACTATATGATGTTCGGTTTTCGTTGAGAATGAAACAGGAATAAGTGGTTCCTAACCAGAGACGTCCCCGGCTATCTTCATGGATGACGCTTCTGAAATCTAAGCCCATTTTTATCGAGTCACAAAGCGCGAGTTGTTCAAACTTCTTTGTATTCCGATTAAAAAGACAAAAACCATAAGCTGAGCCGACCCACAGGTCGCCACGATGGTCTTCATAGATTGCCTGGATCATGTTTTTCGTATGAACGTTTTCGCCCGGTTCCGAACTATTCGAATACAAATACCGACTGAAGGTCTCTGTTTGAGGATGATATTCATGGAGTCCATACGCTCCAACCCAGAGGATTCCCTTACTATCAGTGTACAACACGTTAATGCCATTGGAAGCAAGGGATGTCGTATCGTCAGTGTTTTGAAAGGTAGTGAACGAGTAGCCATCGAACCTGCTCAACCCATCCTGCGTCCCGAACCACATGTAGCCCTGTGCATCTTGTGTTATGGTGTACACGTTGTTCTGGCTCAGCCCGTCGGAAGTTTTGTACCGATCGAACTTCAATTCGCCTGCGTACGATTGTGCCATGAGACCAAATAGCAACGATATACCGAGGACAAGAATCATTTCGTATGCGAGTATAAGTAGCTAAACATAAGAAAGTATGTACTAAAGTACAAACGATAATATGAAAAAAATATTTAAGAACACTACAAAAGAATCATAGACATTATATTGGGGAGGTTTTGCAAAGGCTTGGACTGATACATGCTGCGCTACAGTAAGCTCCTTTTTCCTTTGATAGAAAGCTTCCGGGACGGTGAAGCCATATAGCAGATATTCACCCCAAATAACCTCATCTCCTCGTTATACGAATCGCTTCTCAATTCCTGAAGCATGAAACCTGAAACATCATACAATTTTATGTTTAACGGATAACCGATAACCTTTTTTCCATGTTACATTTTGTTTACAACCCGTAGGGCATTGAACGACCTACCGTATATCCCCAATCCTACCACTAGTCGTCTCTGCAGCCCCTTTCCACGAGTTCCCATAATCGTCTTGGAGCTATCCGGGAAAAATTTTATATTGTCCGAATTGTTACCCTCCCATTCGCTCC
>SCUC01000679.1 GCA_004322375.1 Bacteroidota bacterium | reverse complement strand
GGGCAGTGCCATCGCCGCCTATGACCTTGCTTTGTGTGAGACGGTGCAGGGGGTCGTCGTAAAAATATTGAAGCTCATGATTGCGCTCATCCCAGGTGCGCAAAGGGTCGCCGAGGACATTACTCAACAACCATCGTTGTCCGGCATCCATACTGTTTTGATATACCTTGTTGCCCAGCATATCATATTTGTATTGCATAACTACGTTGCCCCTCGCATCGGTTACGCTTCGCTGATTTCCTTCAATGTCTACTTTCACTTTAGTATGGTAAAATTCATCCGCCTGTGTGACAATATTTTTATTGTGCTCAATTGATAAAACCGGCCTGCCCAGTGTATCAACGTGTAGCACATTGGGGGTATTGGCATGATTGGCAGCTTTATCTGCGGCTATCTTTTCTCTTCCAGGGTTTTTGCCCTCGGCGATTAGCTCTGCATCTATCAGGCGGTTGGTGCGGTTATGATGCCAGAGAGAATCCAGTATAGTGTCGTTTGGGTCATAAATGCTCTGCTTCCATGAATCGAACTCGGTCTTCGAAAAAGTGCCATCAGGCATTTTTGTTTTTATCAAACGCCCCAAGGCGTCGTAATACATCAAAGGTGTGACACCTGTTTCCACTAATTCTTTCAGGTCTTCATATTGATGCGTTATAGAGAAATAAGGCTCATATTGTTTTACGGCATTGCCTTTATTGTTAAGTATGGTTTTGCCATTGCCAATCCAGCGGAGTTGCCTGGGACTGAGTGTTGCGGTATTAACTTCAGAAATTGAATAAGTATCATCAGGATTGACGGTAGCTTTCTTAGCAGGTCCCGGCTCCGCCTGTGCTTTTTTCATTACTACCTGTCCAAGTCCATTGGAGTATTCAAAACAAAGCTGAACTGGAGAATTGTTGTTTTTCTGAAAATGCTCTTCCCGAACAATCGAGGCAACTACTACCGGCTTTCCGGAATTTTTATATCCATCAAAGTCATACACAAACCTTGCCGTAGCATGTTGCTGTAAGTTTTTTCCAAGGTTAGTTAACTGAACAGAATCAAAGGTATTGAAAAAGGTTGTAACCTGAGTTTTTTCTGCATCTGTTGTAAATTCATGTAAGCCCGTTAAATCATCAGCCTCGCTGCCTTTACCAAAAAGCGTCATGGCTTTTACAAAACCCAGCTCATCCAAAATGGTTTCGGAAACATTGTTGTTCGGGTCTTTCATACGTTGCGGCGAAAGCATTCGGAAGTTAAAAAGCTCTACTTTCGACTTATTACCTACAGCATCCTCGCTCTCTTCAACGAACAGGAAATAGTTGCTGTAATATTTCACCTTTGTTGTAGCCTCATACGGGTCGGTATATGAAATAGGCGTATAAAAACGATTCTCTGCATCAATCGCAGTTTCAACATTTTCAATAAACTGCCTTCTGCCGGAACGGATCCACCAGTTGTTATCTCCATTGTTTGGGATAAATTTCCCGTCTGACATCAAAGCCGAATTAACCTTTGTTCCAAAAATATCAGAAATAAGCGCCGGGGTATATGCCAGTTGATAGCTTTCAAAGGGAATTCCCTTTGATTCCATCTGATGTAACGGCAATGGGTCGGTAAGGTCATTTTTATAAAAGAGATTCCGTATATCTTCAATTAATCTTTTCTGTGAAGTTCCCGGGGCAGGATTTGTATCAATTTGATGATATTCTACTTCGTTGGCTGCTGTGAGGATATTGTTAAAATCACCGAGCTTGTATAGCTGGTTGGTTTTATTCACGCCCTTAAGTTCATAGGTTTTTACTTCCGATGGAACTCTTAACCGATATACATCATCTATATTGACATCATTGGTAAAGTGGTTTTGCGTATAAATTATCGCCGTCTTGTTCTGTGTTTCTTGTATCTCAGCCGGCAAGGAACCGTCCGGCGTCATTCTCGGATAGACTACCGATGCAGATTCCAGAACATTTCCATATTCATCCAATTTTATATTTAAATTATGGGCAACGCGCGGGTCTTCTGTATTCCGCTCGTAGCTGTAAGTAATGACCTCACTTTCTTTGACAACAAAAATAGCGTGATTGTTTTGTCCTTTAGGTTGCAATAGTTCAATGATGCAATTATGTGTGGCAACAGAATATGGAGTGAGCTGCTTTTTGATTTGGACTGGAGTTGCTTCTAAGAGTGGGGCATCATGTGCAAATATCTCAGAACGCAACGACATGCCTTTGCATGCTCTCAAGGCTTCCCGCCATTCCTGTGCGCTGAGGCTGTCTAGTACGGAAGCATCTAAGCCGGGGGCGGCAATAAGTCTTGCATCGGGAAGCGATGATTCATAATTGACAACCGCAAAGCCCTGCCGACTCATTTCTTCAAACCAGTATTCACCTGCAAACTGGTTAAGTATTTTTTCCCTGCTTAAAAATGCCCCTGTATGGAACCACGATTTTGTAACAACAGGTTCTTGATGAAGTGTTTCATCAACAATATTGCTGGCATTGCCCTTTACCCAATGTTCAAAATGTTCCGCATCTTTCTGTTCGACCATGCCGAAGCCCCTGAATTCCCGTTCAGCATGGTCATAGTAGCCGTGGTGGTATTTATACGAACTCACAAAACGATAGCCCGAAATTCTATCTCTGGTTTCTGTTTTGGATACGCAATGAACAGGAAAGTGCAATTTGGTTATCCATGGTCTGCCTGAAAGCTTATCTTCAATGTAAAACCTGGTAGAAGGAGTATATTCCAATAAAACTTCTTTGCCCAGATTATTTTTGTAAGAAACCATAACGTGCGGTTTCTTGCTATTCATCAGGTCAATGTATTTTAAAGGGCCGCATGCATTCTTCGCCAAATTCCCCGACCATACAATACAGGCTACGCCACTCCCAAGCAGGTCTGTTACCGTTATTTTTGATTGATTGTGTATTTCAGGGAAATCATCTATCTCGAAGGCTATTGTACTAAAACGATTGCCGCTCAGGTTTTTCCAGCAAGTGAATACATTTTTACCCAGATAAATAATATCTGTAGTGCCTGAACCATCAATATCTGCAAGTCTCAAATACGAAGGATTGAAAGCATCGGGATAGTCAAAAACCGGCGCATTGTCCATACTGACCTTAGCGCCAAACTTGCCATAGCCTAAGTTCGGCCAGTAGCAAATCTCTCCATTGCGGATGCGAACAATATCGGTCATGCCGTCACCTGACATATCCGCAAGAAAAATGGTTTGCTTAAGGTCAGCAAATACAAAATGAGGTCCCTTTTCTTCGTCAAATGACTTGAGTGTTCGAGATGCCATATTGAACCCTCTTCTGCCCGCGGATTCATACCACGTAAAGACATTATCTTCAGTAATCAATGCTTCTGCTTTGCCATCCCCATTCAGGTCAAGCATTCGGGTATTGGCTGAATCAAAATCAATGTTCGGGAGGTAGTCAAATGTTCTGAACGGCTGCCATTCATCTGCATCGCTGAGTTCAAAATATCCTTTTGGCTGGGAACCGTAACTAACTAACTGCTTCCCGCCGTCAGCGTCCAAATCAGCTAATTGCAGCCGACTGCCCAGACCTACAAAAGAGGGCTTTGGGGATATGAGTTTTGCCTGCTCAAATCGTCCATTGCCCAGATTGTGCTTGTAATACCAGCCATCAGCTTGCTCAGTGAGAATTCCTGATAGACCCTCGTTAAATAAATCAGTGAATTGATAGAGAGGTTCATCTAATCCTGCAGGCGCATGCACTATGTCTTCCGCCGAAATAGATTTGACTTCCTTGTTCCAATCGTGTTTTTGATATTCAAATTCAATGGAAGGAAGATTCTTCTGTGTGTATGTTCCGTCCGGTTTCTTAATGTATCCATACGTAGTAATGGATTTTAAAAAACTGAAATCTTCTTCGCTTGAAGTGTCATATTCAAAGTTGAGGGATTTTACCAACGCCGAACCGCCGGGAAGCTCCGCAAAATAATGAAACACCATAATTCTTTTGCAGAGTCTTGTGGTTCTTATCTCAAAGCCGGATTTGTAATCAGAAAACGCATCAGGTCGAAAATCCCAATCTTTTATTTTTGTGTATGGAGCATTTGTGTCATACTCTCCGTAATCGAATACGGTTTGGAAAAAATAGTCGGTGTCATCGGGATATGCGTCATTGAATTTCTTATATGGCGTTTTGTTGCCATATAATACTTTCTCTAGATACAGATTTGTATATGTGATTGTTCCGTTTTCGATGCGGTTGTTATTGTGCAGCAAAGAAGGATTCAATCCTTTATCGTCTTCTTTTTTATAAATATAACTGGCGCAATTGCCTTTGTCATCAAAAACAAATTCAGGCAACCATTCAAAGATTTTATTGATATCCCCGGGACTTGCAATTCTTGAATTAGCGCTCCATCCAAATAAGGTTGTTACATTTTCTTTGGTAATTACCCGCCATTTACTCTCCCCTGTTGTTTTATGCAGCCATCTTTCTATACGCGCAAATGAACCTTCAATTCGGGGTTTGTAGAATCTAATAACAAATTTGCCATCTGCTGAATCTTTTTCCTTGATTACATAATTTCCTGCTCCATCTTTACTAAAGCTGCCATCGGCTTCTTTTTTGAATTCCGGCACTAAATCCTCAGCTTCAGAAAAAAGAAAGGTATCGGAATCTCTATCATCGTTATACAGAGGGAGTTTCTTGTCGGTTTTGCGTTTTATTGAAGGCAACCCAAGATTCCATCCTAACCCGAAAATGCCGTTTCCAGAACCTGAATTATAAGATAGACTTAATGCAGGCGAAGCGCCCCTGGCAGGAGAGAAAGGAATGGGTATGGAAAAAGAAGCAGTGGCATTTACGGCATTCACAGAAAACTTTTCATCAAGCCCTTTAATTGCTCCTCCTCCCTTTGGCAAAGAAATAGTAGGAATTTCAATAGCATTCGATTTAGTTTTGCCGCCGTCGGTCTTTAAGAATTCCGAATTTTCTTTGTGTGACTGTTTATTCATGGTTTTCGGTTAAAGAAAAAATAACAATAGAATCAAAAAATGTCTCCTAACATTGCAATTTTTCTCGTTCACTAGTGTTTCTCAACTACATCTTTATACAAAAATTAGGACAGTGCGCTCGTTCCGCATAAAGTTAGGCTTCATGCCTTTATATCCATTTTGTTGGGGGCAGTAGTTTTTAAGCGAATTAATTATAGGGTCTTTCGACTGCAAGAAAGACAAAGAATTGGAATGTAACGCCAAATAAATTTATTGGTGTATCTTAAAATATATATTTCCTTGCGTAACCACTAAATCAAACATGATACTGCGATGCAGGAAAATAATAAATGACAGGATTAAATGCCCCCCCCAAATGGGTAGTTTTGTTGACAGTGGCGCAATTATACATTACTATAGCTGATGCAATAATGCTTTAAAAAATAAATAAACTGGAAAATTCCCTGTAATACACTTTATTTAAGCAATATAAGTACTGTTCACTCTGTGTAGTAAAGCAATATTTTCATTTTATTGCGTACCGGATATTTTTAATGGTTGTGTAAAGTTAAAGAATACCTAAACCAAAATTTTTTGAAAAAATTATTAAATATGTAACTATGAAGAATATTCTTGTGAAATATTGGTATCACTGAAGTAATAACACGAATTATTATTAATAAAGGTGGTACAAACTTCTTATAGAAATGTTTTGAAGTGCTTAATAAAACAAAAGAAATTGATGTCGCGAGATTTTCTAATAAGCTAGTCATTCTCGATTGTTATCCGCCCGCGAGGATATATTTTCTATCCTCAAGATATTTGTGGAATCACCAATGTATTTCTATTTCTGACTGTTTAAGCTATTTTCATTGATTCCATGATCACGAGCTATTTCGCTTATTCATCTTCCTCCATCTCTTAGTAACTGAATTGCGTTGAATTTGAATTTCTTATCATCGATATTGCAGCGTTTCTTTTTTGTTCTTCCATTTAAGACCTTCCGTTTGTGTTAAGATACATGCCTTCTCTTTGTTCGATAATCTGAGGGTAGATCACTTTCGATCATCGTAAATGTCGAAGTTAGAAAATAACAAGAAGATAGCGATTTCAAATCATCTTACAATTTCAAGCGAACCTATACCAAATGAAATAACATGACTACCTGAGGTTTTGATTTGCCGTGAAAGCAGTACGTATGCGATGATGGCCGGTATAATATACAGGCGCGGTATGTTGTTGTGGTGATTTATGGACGATGTGGTTTAGAACATGCTGTTAATAAATAAAGATGCAAACGTATCCCAAAACACTTCATGACAAGATACAAATGTAAAGGGCTCTCGACTTTAAAAACCTTTATATATCACACTCCATAATAGGTAAAAAACATCTAAAAAAAATTCGTAACTCACCTTCCTCCCACGCTTGCTAAAATCCGAGATACTTACCGTGGCTCAGAGTAGTCGGTATCACCACCTCGATGGAACAAAATTACTCGATCTCTATAACTTCCTGAACTCTTGGATAACTATATTCTGCCTCTCCGGTTTTAACGTGGAGATTGGGTAGTATCGTCGCTTCTCCTTTACTGTGAGTATGCCCACAAAGAACAGTAAGATGAGATTCTGGACGATGTTTCATCGTATCTGCAAGAGCATCCCCGAAGGATTTACAACTGAAGTGAGGCAAATATTCATCATCAGAGACCATCCCTCTATGCCAGCATGATTCTTTGAATGGTGGAACATGGGTAAGCAAGATGATATTTTGGAAACGCGTTAATGCTTTTGGCAACAAGTGCCGGATAAACTCGGCAGCCTCATCTCCAAGAGAATTGAGCTTGCGAAACCGTTCTTCCCTCGAAAGACCAATGAACTCATCTATGAGTAAATAATCGTTCAATACGACGCGGGATGCAGACCCATTACCCAATCGTCCGTCTGCCCACGAATCATGTCCAATGAGACCGGTAGTTGGAGATAATTCCACTATGCCCTCAACTGGCAGCCAACGGAGGTATCGGGACGTTTTGGTTATTGAT
>SCUC01000678.1 GCA_004322375.1 Bacteroidota bacterium | reverse complement strand
CGCAAGCTTGTACGAGTAAAGATTCTTGAGAGTATTGCTGAAATCAAGAGCGGCAAATTCAAAGGTGATGATATTTTTGTCGTACGGGAGCACAAGTGTTGTTGTCTCACCGATAACTGCGCTGAGCGGAGAATTGGCGTCTGAGATTGAGACAGTTCGATTTTGCAATCGCAGTTCTGTTAGCGAGAGCGGAGGTATGTGGCTGTTATCTTCAACCTGTTCAGGGTAAAATGCATTGATGCCATTGACTCCTCCAAAAAACATCATCCCGTCGGATGATTTAAAATATTTGAATCTGTCAAATTCATTCCCTTGCAAGCCATCGTTGACGTCAAATGTTTTGATAACACCCTTTGAGGGATGAAATTTACATATTCCAAGATTTGTGCTGAGCCACGCGTTTCCTTCTCCATCGAATAGAATGCCATTGATGACATTGTTCGGCAAACCATTATGAGTAGTGTATCGAGTAAATTTTTCTCTCGTTTTATCCAGGAGATTTAATCCTCCTCCTTCAGTGCCAACCCACAATATATCTGACGTGTCGAGAGGGTTTTCATTGATAGAAATAATCTCGTTGTGGCTAATGGAAGATGAATCATTGGGGATGTTTCGATAAACCTGCAGTTGAGATGTCATGGGATCGAAACAAAACAAACCCCTGTTGGCTGAATCCCACCATAATTTTCCATTCCTGTCTTTAAAAAATGTGGACCCGATACCTATACCATCGGGTGGCACCGGGAAGGGTGAACCCAAGCGTTTCATCGAATCATTCTTCGGATAAAAATGTTCAACAGTTTCCCGCTCCGGATCAAAGCGTGTAAGAATATTAAAAGCCCCTATCCAGATTATCCCGGAATCATCCGCGGCAATTCCTCGAATTGCAAATGCGTAGTTCAAAAATGGAGGCGTCCGTGAATCGTATTTTTTTAATGAACGATTCGCAGAGTCGTAACGGAATAATCGCGCTTCGTTTTCACTTCGGTCAAGTATCCAGTATCGTCCTTTTCTATCGCGCGTTACTGCACGTTGGTTAAAATTCGCTTCACCTGTTTCAGATGACGTCGGGGGACGGTCCTGATATTTGAGAAATGTCGCGCATGAATTATTAATGCTGTTCCCCCAATTTTTCTCTTTCAGGATACTGAATCGTTCATAAATCGGATTATATTTAATCACACCGGCGCCGGGGGTTCCGAGCCATAAAATTCCACCCTCGTCTTCCAACATCGAAAAGACTCTTTTCGCTGCCCCAATGACATCATCGGGAAGTGCGAGAACTTGCTCTATCCTTTGTGTACGAACATTTATTTTGAGGATGTTTTCCTCCGATGATACCCAAAAGCTTTCTGCCTTAGTTTCTTGTTTGATTGAGTCTCCATCGTAACTAGTCTTACTCCTCTTGTCCGGTAGAGCATCGAACCTGAGAAGAAATTGTTCCGGTTCCTTCTCGTCATTCTTTATGTGCATCAATATTCCCCTTGTTGCAATCCATAATGACGAATCAGATGCACGGAATTCTGTCCACTCTATATTTTCAATAGCAGGAGGTGTGTTTGGAGGAAGTTGGAGAGGAGAGAATACAGTGATTGAATCGTTTACGATAGAACCAAATCCCTCATCCGTATTAAGCCACAACCTGCCGGAATTATCGGCAGATATCGCGGGATTCCATTTATAGAAGAGGCTTCTGTGATTTAGGGAATCAAACGTTGTTATTGAATAATTACCATAAGGGTTCTGAACGTTCCGGTCATTGAGCGCTGGACCTCTTACGCGATACAAGTCGCCATTATCCATCCTGATCCAGTGTTCTTCAGGATTTTTTTCTACGATGGCAGCAATCCGGTAAAGATTAGTTGTCTTCGCATGATCGCCGTGAAGGTGAACATGGGTAAATTGCTCAGTCTTTTCATCCAGGATGTCAATAGTTTCTCCGCCCGTTCCTATCCAAAGAAATCCTGAAGGGCATTCATGCAGCATTTGTACATGTCCGGGTGAAAGCGTGTTTGAGTCGTTAGGCTCATAACGGTAATACGTAAACTTGTAGCCATCGTACTTGTTCAACCCATCTTTTGTGCAGAACCAGAGAAACCCTTTTCTATCTTGAAGAATTTTCCAAACGAGATTTTGAGACAATCCCTCATCCGAAGTAATACGTTCGAAACGGGTAACCGGCTGCTGCGCTTGCGCCAGCATGGCGAAGAGGAGAATCTTGCCTATTATTATTTTTATGCTCTTTTTCATTGGAATTGTGATGCCAATGTAGAGAGATTTTTGAAAAGAAAAAAAATGTGGTTCGGTCAAGGCTTACGGCTCGTAGAGAATAGTCCCCTCCAGGGGCGGATCTTCGACATGGCTGCCCGGTCTAAAGAAAAAGTCTGTTACTTGCAGAAAATTGCTTAAAGAGATTTTATTATGTACGTTTGGTTGTTCCGGGTTGTTTGAGGATGGGTAACTCATTCAAACTCGTCGTGCTTCTATACGATCCATACTCCATTTCATCATTAAATGAAAGGATAACAATGAACCCCCTATCTCAATCAGTTTTCAGATGTGAAGAATGTAATGAAACGGTAAACGAAAAGGATACCTTCTGCGCCAACTGCGGCGCGATGTTCTTAGAAAATCAATTTTGCGCTCTTCATGACACGCCGGTAGAAGGTGTTTGCGTAATATGTTTCAAGCTCTGTTGCAGAATATGCGGCAAAAAAGAAAACGGCATATTTTTATGCAATGAGCATTGGCTCTATGAAATTTATGAAGGGATGGCAAGGATTTGGGGAAGCACGGATAATGTGCAAGCTCAATTTGTCGTCAATCTTTTAGAGCAAGCCGGGTTTCATCCATTTTTGTACTCGATGCGATTCAATCCCGGAGCGGACATTGTTTCGATTAATAAAATTTATCTTAACTACGGCGAGCATCCTATTTGTGAGCTTAAAGTTCTTGTCCCGTTTCGCGAAGTGTTGAAGGCTGAACAGGTGTTGAAGGAAGCGGATTCAGCGTTCGAGTTTTTGTAACTGAAGTTATCCTGAGGATACCTCAATCATAGTAACGATAGGTATAAGAAACCGTACGAAAACTTTCACGGTTTGTTATTCCCTATTGGTCGTTGACTGAGTCCCGACAAAAGGAATTGCAAAATTAGTTTCCACTGAGATGTAATGGGTTTATTGCAATGCAATTATGGTTCTTGTATTCTTATACATTCATACAGGGTTCTCGTCTTTGCTACTCTGACTCACCCTAAAGGGACTGTCTCAAAAGTAAATTGTAGAGTCCGTTCCGCCCTACGGGTCGTTGACGAACGGACAAGTAGAATTCTATGAAATTTCGGCTAAAAAATTGTCCGATTACGAATCGGACTCTACGTTCCTCGACTTTTTGAGACAGCCCCCCTTAATCATCGGGCGTTGCTCATCCTTTTCTCTTTGTAAGCCTACAGCTTAGAGAGAAGGGGATGAGGATGAGTTTGGCAGGTGGCAGTGACCATTCTCAATATAGTTACAACAACGTTTTACAGATTCACTACTAATGAACGTTGAGTTATTTTAAGAATACCTCGGCGATGGGTATAAAACCTCTACGAGTCGTAGACCATCGCCGGAACAATGATAAACGCAAAGAATGTTTATTCTGAATATAGTTACAACACGTTTTATGGATTCATTCGCAATGACGAATAGGATTTAAAACTGTTTATTCATTATTTCCTTCAGCAAGTTTTGCGCGTTAGCATACTTATCAACATAAAATAGCACGTAACGCGAATCAACGCCAATGGTCCTATTTACAGAGGGCTGGTAGTAAAAATCATTTGCCATACCTTCCCAGTTGCCATCGAATGCAACGCCGATAAGCTCGCCTTTGCCATTCATTATCGGGCTGCCGCTATTGCCGCCTGTAATATCCAGTGTTGCGACAAATGCTACGGGAACATCATTGATTTTTGCATCTTTGTACATGCCAAAATCCTTTGCGCTCCAGAGCGATTTCAATTTATCCGGCACGACAAAGGGGTCTTTCCCTGTTTCTTTTTGCATCACGCCGCTCAACGATGTAACATAATTGTATTGGACAGCATCGCGCGCCTCATACGATTTGATTTGACCATACGTAAACCGTAATGTGCGGTTCGCATCAGGATAAATCTCTGTGTTTTTCCATTTCATCCAGCCTTCCATTAACCGGGTTCTCAACATCGCGGTCTTGGCATTAAACGCAGCTACCTTTGCCTGAATCGGGGTGAAATCTTTATCCAGCTCTAAAGAAAACTGTACTGCCGCGTCATCTAAAATATCTTCTGCATCCATTGTCATGAGCTTATCGCATCCCTCAACCGTCATCAATTTCGAATCATCATAAAGGTCGTCAACAAAGTTCCGGATTGCTTTTTCTAAGCTTTCTCCAGTTTTGTTTCCAACTATTGCCTGCACAGCGGCAATTTTTTGCTCTTCAGGTAATTCGGCAGCTTTTTTCAGCATAGCAGTGAGCAACGATTTGTCCACGTTCACATCGGAGTTTTTCAATGTTCCCGTATAGCTTTCTTTCAAACGCTTCATGCTTGCTTCTGTGGGTTTCTTTTCGCCGGAAGAGGAATCTTCGACAAATGAGTTTGCGAATGTTTTAAACTCACCTGCTAACCTGACTATATCAACAGCATAAATTCCCTGCCCAAGAACCGTTTGTTTTTTATTAAATGAACGGAGCTCTTTATACGCTGCATCAATTTCGCTCAGAACAGTTCCGTATTTTTTTTGAAGCTCAGGTTGACTTGAAAGAAACGCGTTGAATTTCGCC
>SCUC01000677.1 GCA_004322375.1 Bacteroidota bacterium | reverse complement strand
GAAGAAGAAGCGAAACGTTGTAATCAATTTTATGTCAGCGAGCGTTGGCTTGGCGGCATGTTGACGAATTTTGCAACGATTCGGAAAAGTGTCAAACGGCTTACCAACATTGAAAAAATGGAAACCGACGGCACGTACGATAAAATCACCAAAAAAGAAATCCTCCAACTTGACCGTGAAAAGGCCAAATTACAGGATGTCCTTTCTGGCGTAGTTGAGATGACCCGGCTCCCCGGCGCATTATTTGTGGTTGACATCAAGAAAGAAGAAATTGCAGTCAAGGAAGCGAAACGCCTGGGCATCCCTGTCTTCGCTATTGTTGACACAAACTGCGACCCTACAACTGTTGATTACATTATCCCGGCAAATGATGATGCAATTAAATCTATTCAGGTCATCACCAAAGCAATCACTGATGCAGTGTTGGAAGGGTCGGAACGCTCCTCTGCCATGTATGAAGGCTCAGACGCGGCAAAAGAACCTGAAACGCGACAATCAGAATCAACAAAAAGGAAATGAACTGAGGTTGTTCTCAGAAGTGCGGGTTTCGTCAGTTCAAAGACTCGTAGAACAGACCGTCATTGACCTGTAGAGAAACAAAACGCTGGTTTCACTATAAAATTACCATTCGACTCCGCTGAGGGTGACGATATTTTTACTTTTGAGACAGCCTCACCAAAAAATAAATCTTAAACGCACCAAAAGGCGGGGTATTGCACTCTCACCCGCATTTGACGGGAATAAATAATCAAGGAATACTATACTTATGGAAATTACAGCAGATATTGTAAAAAAATTACGCGACCAGACAGGCGCCGGAATGATGGATTGCAAAAAAGCTTTGGCAGAAACCAACGGCGATTTCAACAAAGCCATTGAATATCTTCGCAAGAAAGGCGCAGCAACTGCAGAAAAACGCGCCGATAGAGCTACAAAGCAAGGAGTTGTCGAGGCGTACATTCATGCAGGAGGAAGAATCGGAACCATGATTGAATTGAATTGTGAATCCGATTTCGTCGCTAAGACTGAAGAATTCAGAAACCTTGCGAAGGATATTGCTATGCAAATCGCTGCTATGAACCCTCAATATATTTCTCGCGACAACGTTACCAAAGAAGTTATCGAACGCGAACTGGAAATTTACAAGACTCAGGCTCGAAACGAGAAAAAGCCTGATGCAGTTGTTGAAAAAATCGCTGAAGGAAAATTAGAAAAATTCTATCAGGAATTCTGCCTTATCGAGCAATCATTTATCAGAGATTCCAGCAAAACGATAAAAGACTTGATCCTTGAAATGATGGGCAAAACAGGAGAAAAGATTTCCATCAGTCGTTTTCAACGATACCATCTGGGAGAAACAAGTCAATAATATGTGTAAAAGGTCTCACTCTCATGAGACCTTTTTTTGTATTTACAAAAAATCGCATGACTACTAAATTAAAATATCGTCGCATCCTCCTTAAAGTAAGCGGCGAGGCGCTCATGGGAACCAAGGATTTCGGTATTGATCCTACCGTGTTGAAATGGTATGCTGAGGAAATTCGAGAGATCGCCCGTCTCGGCGTTCAAGTTGGAATTGTTATCGGCGGTGGAAATATTTACAGAGGCGTTGAGAACTCCTCTGACGGCGTTGATAAAGTCACAGGCGACCATATGGGCATGTTAGCAACAATCATCAATGGGTTGGCTTTACAAAGCGCTCTTGAGCATCATGGAGTCTATACCCGTTTACTTAGCCCAATCACCATGGAAGAAATTGCCGAGCCGTTTATTCGTCGTCGCGCTATCCGTCATCTTGAAAAAGGACGCGTCGTTATTTTTGGCGCAGGAACCGGCAATCCCTATTTTACAACTGATACTGCTGCTGCATTACGGGCTATCGAGCTTCATGCAGATGTCATCCTGAAAGGCACGCGGGTGGATGGCGTTTATGATTCTGACCCGGAGAAGACGCCCAATGCAAAACTATTCCATGACATTTCGTACTTCGATGTGTACAAAAAGAATTTACGTATCATGGATTTAACCGCAATCACCCTTTGTCAGGAAAACGATATGCCCATTATTGTGTTCAACATGAACAAACGGGGAAATCTGGTACATCTCATGCAGGGGAAAAAGGTCGGCACTTTAGTTTCACCTTCCGCCAAACCTTCAAAGCAGAAAGCAAAGTAGATCGAGTTTTATTTCACGAATGTAAAACAGATTGAAAGTATATTATGATTAAAGCAATTCTCAAAGAAATTGAAGATAAAATGCACAAAACTGTTGAATCTGTGCGGTTAGAATTTACAAAGATACGAACAGGAAAAGCAACAACTGCCCTGCTCGATGCAATTAAAGTTGATTATTACGGCACTCTTACCCCGCTTAAACAGGTGGCAAACGTCAGCGTCCTTGATGTGCACACCCTTGCCTTACAACCCTGGGAAAAAACGATGATTCAACCTATCGAAAAAGCAATCCTTGCCGCTAATTTAGGCTTGAACCCGATGAGTGATGGCACAATCGTGCGCGTTCCTATTCCTCCCCTCAATGAAGAACGACGAAGGGAACTGGTGAAGCTTGTCAAAAAATTTGCGGAAGAAG
>SCUC01000676.1 GCA_004322375.1 Bacteroidota bacterium | reverse complement strand
CTTCGTTTTTTAAAGTGGAACCTAAATCGCTAACCTCCAACTATTTTCAACAACTATTCTCTGTAACCTTCCCCGCCGCTCTTACGTTTACACTGTAACTACTTTAGGAGTTCTTCATGAACAGAACACATGTTCTTCACTCTCTCATCATATTGCTGTTTTTAAGCTCAGCAACCGTTCTTTGTAATCTCCCGTATGTATCGAAGTATTCCCTCAAGATGCAATTCTATCTTAAAGAACAACGGCTTTCGGCAGTTGCACAAATGACTGTAACCAATACCACCGGCAAGCCTGTTTCCGAGCTTCCGTTTCTCTTATACCGTTTGCTCAATGTTACATCTGTTGCGGCGGCAGGTGACATACCCTTGCAGTTTACTCAGGATATAACTTCACTCTCTGATGAACCGACCCTTCAGACAAATGCTATCACGGTTCACCTTCCCTCACCGTTAGAACCGGAACAATCTATGACTCTGACGATGACATACGTCGGTTCAATCTTCGGCTACCCCGAAGTAATGGCATACGTCCGTGATAGAATTGATGAGGAATATGCGCTGGTTCGTCCTGACGCTATTGCTTACCCCATGCTGGCGGAGCCTTCATATCAAAGCTACAGTAATGCTCAAGATGGGAATTATACGTATCGCTGCGAAGTAGCCGTGCCGGAAGGGTATGTCGTAGCTTGCGGCGGCAAGCTTACTAACGTTGAACGCTTGAACGACACGACAACTTTCGTTTACGAAAGCAAAATACCCGCCTGGCGCATGGATATTGCCGCGGCAAAATTCGTCATTCTTAAAGACGAACCCCGGAAATTATTTATGTACGCGTTGCCTGCCGATTCTGCCGGAGCGGTTCGCGTTCTCAAGGGAATGCGCGACGTCATCGCGTTCTATTCAACGGTATTCGGGACAGTACCTAACTATCAGGGATATACGGCAATTGAAATTCCCGACGGATGGGGCTCGCAGGCAGGCGATTATTATTTTCTGCAAACATCGGCGGCATTTACAGACTCGACAAGATTACACGAAGTCTATCACGAAATCGGACACACATGGAACGTAAAGCCGAAGCCTGAAATTCAGCGCTGCCGGTATTTTGATGAAGCGTTCGCCTCATATTTTGAGGCGCTGGCGGTAAAAGAATTCGAGGGTTACGATGCGTTTCTTTCCCAGATGCAGAAAAGCCGCGAACTCTTCATCCGGTGGGCAAACTATGACAAACAATATTCGGAAACTCCCATTGTAGAATACGGCAAACATGAGTTGGGGAGAATATCATATACAAAAGGAGCATGGTCTCTGTATGTTTTGCATACATTAACCGGCGACGATGTCTTTTACAGCACCATACGAAAGCTTCTGTCCGATTTTGAACATCATGAGGCCGATTTTAAAGATTTCCAAACCGTAACGGAACAAACATCGAAGCTCAACCTATCGAAGTATTTCAACGAATGGTTCTACGGCAATGAATCATCCCGCTTGCTTCTGGAGAATGTGCCTGTTGATGAAATGATGAAGAGGTATAGATAACTGATAGAACTGCCTATGGGTCTTTGACTGCCTTCTTCACAATAGAAGCACCTGCTCCGGTTTTGTTCACTTCTCACTGGTCACACAGAAGTCGGTCAAAGACCCGTATGGAGTTCTAGAACACAACTACATTATTTCGTGCCGGAAGACTCTGATGATCGAAGTGAGAACCAATCAATTTTTCTCGTCAGGTACATTACAACTCCAAGGACAAGGAGGAGTCCGATGCTCCCTAACAACAAGGCATAATCTTCAAGCTGCAATACAACGTAGAGAAAGCCGTACAACGTCAAAAGTACACTGAACATCAACCCCATTATTTTTACGCTTCGTGTTATCCGTTTTGTGTACGCTGATATCAACATAATGATTGAACCGCCTGAAATGAAGTAAGCCATATTAAAGGAACTATGCTCCGAAATGGAGAGAAGAAGGATATAAAAAAGAACAAGAGCGAGACCTACCAAGACATATTGAATAGGATGAAGAATCGTCTTGCCGATTACCTCGATAAGAAAATAGGCAAGAAATGTAAGCGCTATAAACATGATGGCGTATTTCACGGTTCGTTCCGTTTTTTGATATTCGTCCACCGGTATCATGAGCTTGACTCCGAAAGAGTTCCCGCTTATCGTAGTAGCGCTGCCCGCAATTATCTGAGGAAAATTCCTGTTGAGATCTAGCACATTCCATACAGCCTCAAATCCTTTCTCCGATACCTCTCGCGTTTCCGGAAGATAGCTGCCGATAAAGCTCGGCGCTCCCCACGATGATGACATCTTCACTGTTGTTTCTTTTCCTGTTGGAACAACCTGGAATCCCGATGTTCCGTTGAGATGTATTTGCAATGAAAATTTATAAAGCTGGTTCGAGGCGCTTATCTCAGGAGAAAATGTTATTCCTGAGCTTATTACATCGGTAGAACGTACTCCCGGTGTGGGCTGTAATTCTGAACTCTCCCATCCTAACGTAGGCGAATTTTTTATCCCCGTTAAATCGGATATTCCCATCGTAACAAATGCTTCCTCCAACAAAAGGTCTTTCTCCGGTATTTTGAAATCCCCAAGATTTGCTAGAGAAAATTCTCCGGTCAGCTTCGATTGAGTATTGTACAACACTATTTCATAGATTCCCCTATACCGGATGCTCGGCGTGATGGTCGAATTGACGGAAAGCTCTTTCGGTAAGATGTGAAGATATTGTTTTGATGTTACAATCGTGCCTTCACGATTTTCATTATGAATGGTATACGGAATTGTTAATACCGGTCCGGTAAGCGTTTGGCTCCCACCCCAGCTTCTACTGACTTCATCTATTGCTTCCACATGCCGTTGTTGTCGTTCGACAATTAATAGCTCAACCATGAAGGTCGGGATTAATAATAATAACGACAACGCTCCAACAAGGAACATTCTTAACAACACCGAGTTTTTTAATCTACTCTCGCTCATAACGTACAGCCTTTCATAGGGTAATATAAATAGAATTAATGACGTAAGCATGCCGGGATACTCCACCAGAGAACGGAACAACGACGCGTCATTTCTCACTTCTCGGGAATTCTACCGGCAACTGTTCAACGTACACGTAGTACCAACTATTGAAAGCGCAGGTTACAAGTAATTATGATAGGTAGGTTTCATTATTGATGTTACACAACGACGACTATATGTTTCTACATCCGACAGTAAGCCCACCCTACCCCTCAACGAGGGGATAAAGTCCCCTCTTGAGAGGGGATTGAGGGGCAATGCTGTCAGGTTAAGGATTAAATAGCCTTTCTGCGTTTAAGAAAAGCCTTATTGGGTATTTTATGATTCCTAGGAAACGATCTATCAGGTATAACCGGAATAATATGCTTCT
>SCUC01000675.1 GCA_004322375.1 Bacteroidota bacterium | reverse complement strand
GGATTGAGGGTGGGGCGTTAATGATTAGTCGTAAATCATTCACGAACTTATCCATACCCCCATCGAAGCCGATTTCCTTCAATTTCTTTAATGCCTTTGTGTTGACAATAATTTGATACTGTTCATTAGCGTAACTAGTCCTTTGTCAAAGGCACGATGATAGAACGGTGATAATGCAACTCCGTTTGCAGTTTCATCAGGAAAATAGTAAAATCATTTCTCATTTTGTATCTTTCCTTATCAACATAATTGTTCTTTAACTGGAAAGCATCATCATGAACCGAAGAAATCTTCTCAAAGGCTTAGGGCTTGCAGGATTAGGCTCGCTCTTCACGCTCCCCAAAACAGTAAGCGCAGAAGAGAACATAAAAATTACACAGCGCTCTTCAACATGTTTCCTTACCCCACAAGAAACAGAAGGACCGTTTTACTTCGATCCCGACCTCGTCAGACAGAATATTCGCGAAGATACCTCCACGCATGTTGTGAAAACAGGCTTGCCCCTGAACATGCTGGTAACGGTAATTGACACAAACTGCGCTCCCATCCCTAATGTTCTTGTTGACATTTGGCATTGCGATAAGGACGGAGCATATTCCGGATACGCCGGACAACCCGGAGGGATAAGCACAGTCGGGCAAAATTTTTTACGTGGTATTCAAGTCACCGATGAAAATGGGCAATGCTCCTTCACAACAATTTATCCCGGTTGGTATCCGGGCAGAGTAACACATGTGCATTTTAAGGTGCGGCTAAATTCAACAACGTATGTTACTTCGCAATTCGCATTTCCCGATAGCACTAATACGGCAGTGTATAACACTCCATTGTATTCCGGACGCGGGCAAAACTCTACGACGAACGCAACAGATTTCGCTTTCCAGAATTCAAATCCTCAAGGACAAATTATGAATACTACCCCAAATGGCACTACCGGCGGGTACGATGGTACGTACACTATCGGTATCACAGGGGTGACAGGATATGGAGAGCCTAACGAATCGCCTGAAAAGTTCTCTCTTCGACAAAATTATCCCAATCCTTTTAATCCTCTCACAACCATAGAATATTATCTTCCCGTCAGCTCTCATGTTCTTCTCACGGTGTACGATATTTTTGGAAAGGAAATCGTTACACTTGTCAACGGCAAACATCCACAAGGATTCCATGAAATAAAGTTTGATGCGAGCAACCTCAATAGCGGATTTTATCTGTACAAATTAGTGGCTGGCGAATTTGTTGACGTCAAAGAAATGTTATTCATTAAATGAGGTTGTCATTTTTTGCTTTTGGAAAGCTCATCTTTTTTAGGTAAATTTGCTTTCAAATTAAATTTATTTCACCCGGAAAGATGCAAGAGCGGTTGAATTGGCACGCCTGGAGAGCGTGTGTCCCTCTAAAGGGGACCGTGGGTTCGAATCCCACTCTTTCCGCACGAAGAAAACTAAAAGTATCTATTGTCGGTAATGTCGTGGGTTCTGCGCCTGCTTACAGCCCGTAGGGAGGCGCATCTCGACAACGTCGGAGAATCCCACTCTTTACGGAAGAAAGAAACTTTTTTGAATCCAACTCCATCTGTTCAACAAGTGTTTCCCTACTCAAATATTCCTTATTGCCTGGTTGCTTTTTCTTCGTGCAACAATTATAGTAATGTCCTTTTTGTCCTTCGGCGGCTATGAGGCAACCGCAAAACCCGCACAGCATAAGAACTGAAAAAGCAAACTTGTGCTTTAGTTTTATATTTTCTTGCCTCGGTTATTCATTACTTGTCGAACAATATCAAACAGTTTCTCTGAAATAATGGACAAGCGTACTCTGGTAACTTTCTCCATTGACTTCGAAAACACATTACTACAAAGGATTTTTGGGCTGTTTCAGTCTCACACAACAAAGCAACGATTTTATGTAGTGATTTTATGACCAATGAACAAACCAAAATTAAGCTTGAAGATCTCGGCTATACTGAGTTCTTTGATTTGCAATGGAAATCGTTAGAATTAAAAAACTCTTTGGTTGCGCGAGTAATTGCTGAACACAAAGCAGCCTACAAAGTAATGAGCTCCAACGGCGAATATCTGGCGAGAATCATGGGGAAACAAATGTTCAGCGCAACGAAAAGAGTTGACTACCCTGCTGTTGGCGATTGGGTGGTAATAACCGAACTCGATAAGGAAAAAGCGATTATTCATAATATTTTGTCGAGGAAAACGATACTTAAGAAAAAGTACAGCGATAAACAGGACGCACAAATTATTGCCACAAACATTGATATCGCTTTCATTATAGAAGCATTAGGCAGAGATTTTAACCTCAATCGTTTTGAAAGATATTTCGTTTTAGCAAATGAAGGCGGTATCAAACCCACCATTATATTAAACAAAAGCGATTTAGTATCAGAAATTGAATTAAGCCAAAGAATTGACCAAATAAAAAATAGGTTTGATAACACTGATATCATTTCAACCAGCACAATTACAGACCCCGGACTTAATGAACTTGCCAATTATATAACAAAAGGAAAAACGTACTGTTTTCTTGGCTCCTCAGGAGTTGGCAAGTCTTCCTTGATAAACAAGTTATTGAAAAAAGACACTATCAAAACACAGGAAATAAGTGAATCTTCAGGCAGGGGAAAGCATACCACGACAACAAGAGAAATGTATTTTATAGAAAATGGCGGGATTGTGATTGATAACCCGGGAACGAGAGAGGTAGGAATAGCAGACGCAGGCTCAGGCATAGAAAATGTTTTTGATGAGATAACCTTGTTATCAAAAGAATGTAGATATGCTGATTGTACACATAT
>SCUC01000674.1 GCA_004322375.1 Bacteroidota bacterium | reverse complement strand
CATGAAGGTTTCCCGCGCCCTATCCAATATCCCGGTTGACCGTCAGGACCTGCAAACGATAAAAAGTAGAGCGAATCATTACGTCCCTGAAATGGTCCGGTTTTTCTATCTTGCGCCGGGTCAAGCCAGGCTTGTGTTTTTGTGGGATAGAGATTAGCATTCTCGTAACGGTTCAGATAGGGTTGCTTGATTTTATTATTTTCGTCCCATACTACCATAGAATCCTGCCGGTTCACAATGATGGTTGTTTGTCCCTTCACTGCAAGATGCTCATAATCGTAATGCAAGGTGACGATACCGGCAGCTTGCGGTGAATTCAGTCCACCTCTATTTCCCTCTGTTGACCAATCGCCGAAACGGTTTGCATCAGCCTCGGGTTTTCCCTGACGGTCATGGTTATAGGTCATCCATCGTTTTAAATCGAACCGAGCGAATTGCTGATTTGCGCGATAATCCCCCTCGCCCCACCTGTTATGGGTTCTCTGGTACCCGAACATCGAAGGACCGAACCCGTAAGGAAACGTCACAAACATATCCGTGATAGTTGTTCCCGTTGTGTTTTCGATTTCATATTCAAAAATGATAAAATCATCATAGCCGGGGAAGCTCCATGCCCTGCTCGTGCGCGTTACCGTTACGCCGAGCGTATGAGTTTTCCACCTAGAAATTATTATTTCTTCCGCTTCATCGGGATTGTATGCCGGGTTTACATCACCGTTAGAAAGGAGGGGATAATTTTCAATCCGGTTTATCGAGATAGGATCGCTATACACGCCTTCCACCAGCGTTGCGTCTCCGTTGTTCGCTGTTACCGCGCCACAAAAATCGTACAGATGCGTTCCGCCTGCAGGCGTTCCCGCTACCCAAAATCCGCCCCCGAAAGAATTATGCTGCCCGGCATATTGTGACCCATCGAGAATCATTCTTGAATTGGGTGGCCATTCCATCGAGGAAAATCCCTCCGGCATTCCTCCAGTTCCACGGTCGAACGTTCTTCCAAGCTCACCCGTATTAAAAACCGTCTCCCGCACCATGCTGCGGGTATGTGTCCGAAAATCTCTCCCTTGAGATAACGCAAAGGTAACGGAGAGCATAACGAAGAGAAAGCCAAATCCTGTGAATTTCATGTTTAAAATCCTGAGACGATTGTTCATGGTTTACATTTCAATCGAGATGCCGAAATTAAAAGACCGCGGCTGGTTTTCGTAAATCAAAAACGATTGATCTACAAGCGCCCATCCGGGTCTTACATTCAATTCCTGGTAATAGCGGATGCCGTTGACCGGATCATCAATCGAGTAATTCTCATAATTACTTGTTATGTTCGTCGTCTGACCGGGCGTCGGGTGCGGAAACACATACTCGTAGTTCAATATCTTCTCATCAAACAGGTTGAAGATTTCGAAATACAGCATAGCGTTGACTCCAAAAAAATTGGGAATCCGCTTCGTCAATCTAAGATTGGTGTTGCTCTCTCCCGGCGTTCGAGCTTCATTAATCAGCTTTGGCGTGGCAGGAGAAGTATAAGGAAGACCGCTTCTGAAGAAGGTATGAGCGGAAAGCGTCACCCCTTCGAATGGATAAACGCCGAACAGTTGCGGTCCCCACTCATCGCCTGATACATATCCTACGTCAATAACAAGATTGTGCGTTCTGTCAAAATCGAGAAGAATATCGTTTAACGGTACGCTGGTTTGTGTCGGGTCCTTGGAAAGCTCGAACGTAGAAGGATTTTCTACATAAGCAATAGGAGCATTCGAGGTTGTCGCGCTTTTTCCAGTTGCCACGCTGAACTGGTAATTGATGGAGCCTGTAAACTCGCCCCTCCGTTTTGCAAACGCAACCCTGAAGCCCCGTATATCGGCATAATCCAGGTTAAAATATGTCGTGTATGAAGGACCAAATCTCACCGATTGATATGAAACGCCCTGAAGTAAATTCTTTACGTCTTTATAATAGCCGCTGACATCGAGCGTAAAACCTTCGCCGAAGCCCTGCGTAATGCCCACGTCGTAGCTGTTCGTGGTTTGCGGTTCAAGCCTTGGGTTGCCGAACGTTCTTGGCTGTAAACTCCCCTGTTGCACTCGAGAGTAAACAACGTTCTGAAATGGGGGACGCTGCATAAAGGTCCCGTAGTTCAAATGAAATACGGTATTGACTGAAACCGGGAACGAAACGCCAACTCTCGGTTGAAGACGCCCCAACGCCGGGGCATCGCTTTTCTGAGCTCGGGCGGGGTCGTATAACGTATCCCCATTTTTATCAATGTACCTGTAGGGGACAACAAGGTCGGAATAAAAGTCGGAGTTTGCATCCCACAAATCGAATCGCAAACCGACGCTTGCAATCATTCCTTCAAATTCCATCTTGTCCTGCGCGTAGAGCGCAGCCTCGAACGGTTTCGCGTTATACACTTCAATATCTCCACCGTTCCCGTCCCTCACAGCGCGAGAGCTTGACACATCAATGTCATACGAATTGAGCTGAACTCCTGCATTAAGGAGATGCGATTTCGTCACCTGGCTGGAGAGAGAAGCATCAAGAGAAACCGTACGCGTTTTTTCATTGCGGAAATCATCGTCGCCTCGCAGGTAGTAAAATCCGTCGGGACCTCTCACAACTTGCGGGATGATTTTATCCCAGTCTATACGGTTCTCCGGTATGACAACCAGCGAATCGGGAATCGAGGAGGGCGTCGGGTTAGAACCTAATTCTCTTTTTGTAAACAACGAGTTTAATTTTATTTCATAGAATGTGCTGGAACTGAGCGTATGGGTGAACCGCGCCCCAAGCTGGATATTTGTCCGCTCCTGATATGAGATCCCGAGTATTCTATCCCAGAGCCATGTGTAGAACCCCGTTCCATCCGAACCGGGAAAAACATTGGTATTCTCGCGGTTGTACCCGCCGCTCAATCGAAGCGCTGCGCTGCCTCCGAACTCCGAGACGATATTTCCGAACACCTGCCTCTCAATGTCCGGCTGTTCAGTCGGGAAGCGGGGCCACGTAACGTTAGAACGGTACGCCATAAACATCCTCAAGTTCTTGTCGAGCGGACCGCCGCTTGTCGCCTCGATGGAATAGTCGAGGTCGTTGCCATAGTCTTTGAATAAATCTCTGTGTTGCTGCGCCTGCCAGAGAAGCCGCGCGACCTGTAATTGAACGAGCGTATCTCCACGGTATCTATCCCTGCCAAAATACGTTGTATAGTACGGGCTTGTCGAAGGCGCATCCGGGTCGCCTCTTCGCCATAGCGAGTCCGTATATAATAGTTGAGCAAGGTAGGGGTTCGCCGCAGGGTCATACACACTCCCACCGTAATGTTTCTTGCCGGGCGCACGCGTCCTCGATTCTACCCTTGTTCGCCACTTATCCGACTTTCCTTCCTTCATGGAGATGTTGACAACGCCGGATTGCGCGTTTCCATATTGCGCACCAAAGCCGCTGGTGATAACTTCCACTTCTTCTACTGCGCTCATAATCGGCAGGAATGCGCTGGAGTTATCCAGGGGATTTACAATACCCATCCCTTGCAGGGTGTAATACTCTTCGTTGGAGCGCCCCCCGCGAAAATGCCCGTCGGTAACTTCTGCGGAGAGCGAAAGAATATCTCCCACATCGCGAATTCCTGCAATTGATTGCACGTCGTCGAACCGGACGATTGTGCTTGTTGATACTTTTTCCGGCTCAACATCGGGTCGCGTCGCAGCAATAATAACTTCTTTTTGCGTAAGCTCTTTGGAGGAAAGCGTAAAATCCATTGTCGTCGTTCTGCCGGAATTCACTATCGCATCCCGTTGTGTTACTGTCTGGTACCCGAGAATCGAAGCCTGCACATCGTACTTCCCCGGCGGGACATTGAGGATATAATAAACTCCCTCCGCATCCGTTGACGCGCCCAATGATGTTCCAAGAATGACAACATTGCACCCGATAACCGGCTCGTTGGAATCAACATCCTTCACCTTCCCGGAAATCTTTCCCGTTGTCTGTGGAAATAACGACGTGAGGGGGTGTGCTAACAATAGGAGAATATAAATCAACTTATAGAGCTTCATTCATCTCATTCCTTTTACGCTATTTCAACAAAAGCATTTTTCTTGTTATGGTCGTCGTACCGGAGCTAAGCCGGGAAAAATAAATTCCGGTGCTCATCCGACTTGCATCGAACACGACACGGTGTATGCCATAATCAATGGTATCATCTACTAAAGTTTTCACGAGCAATCCGCGCATATCGAACACTTCAAGAAGAACATGGCTTCGCTTCGGCAGGGAAAACTCAATCACCGTGGTTGGATTAAACGGATTCGGATAATTTTGCTTGATTGTGAACTCCGAAGGAATAGCGGATGTACCTTCATCTATACCTGTCATAACCGAATCAACCAACCCGTTGATATAATGTTCAAGATTGGAATACCCGTCTCCGGTAATCGTCATTCCATCGGTTGAATCTGCAGGATTCAATCCATGGAATGTTTCCCAGTCATCCGGCATACCGTCGTGGTCTGTATCGGCAGGCGCTGCAGTAGATTGCAAGAGTGGATACCCCCCTACATCATCGGGTGAATCAATAATGCCTTTATTCGCTCCCCATACGCCGCCGTACGTTGCCGTTTGCGTACGAACTTCATTCGCAATTCTCGCATCAATGGTATCCCGTTTAGGAAAGCTTGCTCCGCCGTGCGCGAGAACTTTCTCGTACGCCACTTCGGCAGTTTCCGTCGCGATAGTTCCATAGGGAAAAGGAAGAAGCGCTTTTTTATTTTTCAGATACGAAGCATTGCCGCCTTGAACACCGCCGTTCCAGTTATCTGCAGTAACTGAATCATTTCCATAGACGTAATTATCTGAAATATACCAGTTACCGGTTGTATCGCTGGGTTGGACAATCCTGTATCGGATGCTGGAAGTATTTGTGCCGGGCCCGTACTTGTAATAATTCCCAACGAGATTATAGCTGCCCCCTTCGCCACCATAAATATTATTAAACCCCCAATTGTATAAAACGTTATTTCTAAAGTCCACCATCTCGCTATCAGGCAATTGGGTATAGCGGCTGCCGTTAAAGCGCGGATTCCGGCTGGAGTTATGCGCGAACAAATTATGATGGAATGACGTTTTCCATCCTCCCCACATACCGCCATAACCGTGATTGCCTTTGCTGTGATAGGAATGATACAGGCTTTCTGTGATATAACAATACTGCAACGTAAACATTCCGTTATCATAGAAGCTGGAATTCTCATCTATTGCCCAGCTGATAGAACAGTGGTCAATAATAATATTCCTTTTCATGTTGCCGGCGTCTCCGTTTCCCGAAAAGCTATCATCTTCTACGCGTGTCGAATCTCCAAGACGAAACCGCATAAACCGTATAATGACATTATTGGCTTCAACCCTGCATGCTCTGTCGCGCAGGCAAATTCCGTCTCCCGGCGCTGTTTGACCGGCAATGGTAACATCCCCCTTCTTAATTCTCAGGGAGGAAAGAAGCTTGATTGTTCCCGAGACCCGGAACACGACCGTTCTCGGTCCCGTCGCGTCAATTGCCGCGCGTAAACTCCCCGCGCCGTTATCGTTCAAGTTTGTTACTTCAATCACGCGTCCCCCTCTTCCTCCTGTCGCGTACCTGCCGAACCCTTCCGCTCCCGGAAACGCATCTGTCTGCGCAGAAACAAAAACCGGAATAATAAAAAAGGCAACGACGCAAAACTGTATCGTTGCCTTTGTAGCGCATTGCATCATTGAAATAATAAGGGTAACTCCAAAAACTACCAAGGCTCCACTCTGCATCCTCACAGAGTGAAGAATACAGTTTGGTCTCGCTGTTTCTGCGAGGACGCAGAAACGAGCAATCGGGTTTTTCGAACAACCCATATTCGAAATAGCAAGTACAGGCTGAACCCGTTGAGATTGCTGCACGCAGTTCATTCGCGAACTTACAGGTACAGTATGATTTTTATGGAGAATCGAAAACATGGCGTTACAACATTACTCGAGCTTGACTGCTTGCCGTGAAACGCCTTCGCCGAGCGAAATCTTTTTTTCTGCCTCGGGCAGCGGCGTATTCTTGAATATGATGTTTGCCGAGCCTTCGCCTTCCACTTTGAGGAATTGCTGCGCGCTCTCCGGAACGCTCATTGAATCTATGGTAATATCCGAGCCGTTCATAATTTTAAGCAGCGGTTCTTTCATCGCTTTGAACGAGGTATTCTTCATCTCGATACCTTTTACATCGGAGAAATGAACGCCCTTTTCGGCGTTACCGGAAATATTATTGAATGAAATATTTTCAATCAGCATCTCAGGCAATCCGAGCAGCTCGACAGCATACGACTTGCCTGAAAGGCATTTAATATTATCGAAATGAATATTCCTCATCCGCGGCGTTGAAGGCGCGACAGGCTGTTCCGGAAGCCGTTTGCCGGTGTACAGCATGTTCAAATGAATCGCCTCCATCTGGATGTTTTCCCCGCTCATATTCTTAAACCACATGTTCTCAAGCACGCCGCCCCTGCCGCGCGCGGTCTTCAATCGCACGATTCTATCCGTGCCGTTAAATTCGCAATTCTCCGCGTAGATATTTCTGACGCTTCCCGATGTTTCGCTCCCGATGACAATCCCGCCATGCCCGCGCAACCCTTTGCAGTTTCTCACAACGATGTTTTCCGTCGGCTTATTCACGCGTAACCCGTCATGGTCTCTGCCCGCTTTAATCGCGATACAATCGTCCCCCGTATCGAAAATACAATTCTCGATAAGGACGTTCCGCGAAGAGGAAGGGTTCACGCCATCACCGTTGGGAGTATGTCCGTAAGCGCCTTCCGTTTCAATTCGTATGTTTCTCACGATAACGTTCTCGCAATAGGTCGGCGTAATCGTCCAGAAGCCGCCGTACAAGAACGTCACCCCTTCGACGAGAATGTTCTTACAATTCATCGGCTGGAAAAATGCAGGACGCAATCTTCTTCCGTTCGTTCCATCGAACACCCGCTCTTTTACCGGCACGCCGTTTTTTGCCATGGCAAACAGCTCTTTTTCATTTCCCGTGGTATCTTTTTTCCATTCCCACCAGAGCTTTCCCTGCCCGTTCAGCGTTCCTTCTCCCGTGATAGCGATGTTTTCCTTTCCGTTCGCATAAATGAAGGAGGAGTATTTGTAGCACTCCACATCTTCATGCCGCGAAAATACTGCGGGCAAGTAATCGTTAAAGTCCTGACTAAATAACAACACAGCATCCTTTGCCAGGTGCAAGTTAATGTTACTTTCCAGATGGATTGCTCCGGTGAGCCACGTCCCCTTCGGAATTACAACAGTCCCGCCGCCTGCGTTTGCCGCGTCGTCAATTGCATGCTGAATTGCGTCCGTGCATTTCACCGTTCCGCCTTCCTTCGCGCCGAACTCCAGAATCGAAAACTGCTGCGACGGAATCACCGGGCGCTTCGGCTGAGACATATCGAACGGAACGACAACCGGCGCAATCGCTTCCGTAGGAAAAGTTCCTGTCTGCGAAACCGATGCTTGAAACGGCGCGCATACTATTCCCGTTAACGCGAGGAATCCCGTAAGCACGAAAACGCGAACGTTCTCGCCGTTGACGCCATTAGGATAGTTAAGCATGTTTATACGTTGTTTGAAAATTATTTATTTGTCATTCCCCGCCCGCCCCTCTCTCTCCGGGCATACGGCTCGTCGAGAGAGGGGGTGGGGTAGAGGGAACGTGAGGAGTTATTTCACCAACATCATTTTTCGTACAAGGAGAATTTCATCGGAGCTCAATTTGGCGACATAGATGCCCGACGGCAATCCTGCACCATCAAACGTTGCAGCATATTCTCCCGCTTGCTTCACTTCATCCACCAGAGTCGCTACGCTTCTGCCGAGCATATCATATACTTCGAGCCGGATTTTCGATTCTCCGGGAACGGAGTACACAATCCTGGTAGTAGGATTGAAGGGATTCGGGTAATTTTGCTTCAGCGCGAATGCAGTCGGAATTTCATCACTGATTCGAACATCTAATGAACTCCATATCTCCCACAACGTTTTTTGCGACGGGAACCAGTTTAAGTCACCAACGGGGAAACCGCCTTCAGCGCCCGTATATGCTGCATGAAGAGTCGGGTACGTGCAATCGAGGGTATCGCGATAATACTGGAATCCCCTGCGGTCGTAATCATAGGCGGCTTTAAAATAGGTAGTAACTTTCGATTTATTCCCCCCGCTATCAGCCAATGGTTTCCTGTACCATACCATCATGTTTGTCATTAACGATGGAACATTAGTCAGGGCAATAGTGGTGTTTGTAAATGCCGTAGCAGAATCCGCACCCAGCTTACCATTGATATGGTGCGTAAGCATCGAGCCGGCTGTGAGCGGCGGATTGGCGACGATAGGACGAACTGAAGCAGAATCAAAAAATTCCTGTCCGGCAGGCGTAATGGTATAATAATTATTGGAGATTGTCCATTGCGTCGAGTCGTTGGGAACTGAAATCACCCACGACATTCGCGCTCCACCCCACGTATCGAGCTCTCCGCCATCGCCGAATTCCGCTTGACGGATAGCGTCAGAGTCGTTTCCCAGAGCGAACGGGTCAATGAAGAGGTTATTCGTAATAATCATGTTGCTCCCGGTTCTCCCCAACGAAAGCATCCCGTGATACGACATTCCATTGACGAGCGTATTGTGGTCAAACAACATATACTTGATATTTGCCGTACTCGAATAGTGTCGAATAATTCTATCCTGCCAGTTAACAAACGTATTATTGACAAAAATAAGAGAGTCGCATGAGCCTGACCTCAAATCAATAGCCTTTCCTGCTCCAAGGTTGGATGTACCCAAGTACCCCATGTTTGCAAAAATAGAATTTGTCACTTTTACAACCCTTGGCGCGGCATCGGTACGGATATGATTGCCCGAACTATTGGTAAAAATGCAGCTGTCAATCGTGATGTCCCATCCTGCTGTTGTTTCCGTAAACAACGCGCCGTTGATGTCGCTGATGAGCGCAGGATTGGCTTCCGTGTACCCGCACACAATGATATTTTTCAGCCACATGCTTCCGCGCACTTCAACAGCGCGCGTGGGAAGAGTATTGGTCGAAGCGTTGCGAATGAGATAAATCACCGGCTTCGTTCCAAGCGTATCCTGGGCTTTAATTCTCAACGTCCAGTTTGAATTTCTGATGTTGGTATTAATGAGATAGACTCCTCCCCGCTCGAGAACATACACGCGTTCAGAATCTACTCGCGCGCCGTTCGCCAGCGAGTCCGCCATAATAAGGTCGTTCAGATATTGCAATGTCGTCGGTTCGGGAATAAACAAATCATGCGGACCGAATTGCGCAAACGAGTAACCTGTGAAGCAAAGAACAAGAGCAATGATAATGCTGTATGAAGTTTTCACTGTACAACGTTCTCCTTTCCTTTTAATAATGCATCGAGATATTTTTTAATGTATAGAGTAATTAACAATTATAAATTGATACTACACCGAGCCTTTTTCATCATACAAAATCCGAAATTCAATCCGCCATGCGCGGACTAAATGCTAAACAAATTCCAAACCATAATGTTCAAAACAGCTTGAAATTAGAGATTTTTGATTTGAGTATTTCGAATTTGTTTAGTCAAAGACCCGTAGGGATATTCGGATTTAGGACTTCGAATTTTTTTCTCAAACACTCTTGTGCATAACATCAATTATAAAGTTATTACGACACCAAGGTCAGCTGTCATGCCGTAAATTTCGCTCCTGTCTAACAGCTCCCATCCTTGTAATCTATTATTCACAAGGCTATTTTCTTCCACGTTAGTGAAATTGTTAAGATTGAACAGGAGAGAGACGTGGTCGTTGAGCTGCTGTTTCAGCGCAAGGTCCCATCGTGTATAGCTATCCACGCTCTGGTCCGATCTGCCAGATGCAGAAAATTGACTGTTGTATTCACTCTGGTAAAAGAGGGAAATCCGTGATGAAAATCCCCCGATGTCGTACCCGATTGACGCGTTCCCGAACAATTCCGGCTGCCCTTCTAACTTTTGCTTGACATTGATGAATTCCGTTCGAGGCTGCTCAACGGGATACGGTATTCCCGGCAGATACACTGTATCTATCACAATTTTTGAAGACATGATTTCTGTTTCCGAACGGACAATGGAGAGATTATAGCTCAGCACGATATGTTGAAGCAAGCCCGGGAGAAAATTCAGGTTTGCCTGATGCTCAATTTCAAATCCCCAAACGTGTGTTGGCGCACCCGAATTATAGGGATACGTCAGGAAAAATTCGGGCATCGGCACGCCGTATGTCGGAGCTTTCCAGAGAATCCCAAGACTATCAAGAACCTGCTGGTTACGTTCCGGCGTTCCTTTAATCTGGATACCGTTCAACAGGTGGAACATGTCCTTGATATCTTTATAGAATGCGCTTACCGTAAAGAGACCAATTTTATTTCCAAACCAGGAATTGCTGATTTCAAAGTTCCAGGCTTTCGCAGCTCGCAACCGGGGGTTGCCTACTGTCAGGCTGTTGCCCGGATAAAATGTTCCCGCTTTTCTCGCAATAAACGATTCCAACCGGTGATTGAAATCGGGGCGCGCTAATGCCCTGTAGGCGGCAAGACGAACATTCATAAACTCCAGGGGTCGCAACGTCAAATGAAAGCTCGGAAGCCATACGGTTTCTGAAAACGAAACGGCAGTATCCTTGATGATGCCTTCCGGAGTCGGGAAGCCTGAAAGATCGAACGGGGAATATCGTGAAAGATACTCGTTATCTTCGCTTTCGACGCGAACTCCAGCAATGAATGTCAGCCCCGTTCCTACTTGAAACGTATTCATGATATATCCCGCGGAAACTCTTTCAGTCAAGTCATAATAGTCTCCGTCTGCTTCTGCGTTGCGTCTGTATTCAGGACTTCTCCCAAGCGAATCAGCAACGCCGTTCTTGTTCAGCTCGTACCAGAGACGCAACGCATCCCTGTTCATCATGGGATATAGATAATATCTCTCGTAGAGATACCTGCTTTCAGGAACAGGGTCTAAGAAATTTAACACAAGTATTCTTCCATCCGGCGCCAACAAATTTTCGAACCGCGTCCCTGAAAAATCCTTCAGCACAACAGTCCCATCGGCAAGCCGTGTGTAGCGCCGAAACGGTTCTATATAATACGGGGAGAAGAGCTCGCTCCTCTCCTTAAATCTATCTTTCTCGCGGTATTTTCCACCGACCTTCAACTCGCCGAGAATGGAGCTTCCAAACGAATAGCTTGAGCTTACATCCAGAAATGCCGTTTTTTCTTTATCTAAATTTTTCTCAGAACGGTAATACCCCGTGTTGAAGTATGCTTTTTCGAAATTATTCATCGCGTATCCGGGAAGCTCTTCAAGCGGACCCTTAAACCTATCGGGAGGATTGTTCATCCCTGAAATTACTCTTCCGCTGTCATCCAATTCCGATGGCTCGCGAAAATCTATGCTGTAATCATACGGATCCTCCGCAAGCGATTGTGCGAACGAAAGCCCCCAGTTTGCCGTAAGATCGAACAGCGTATTCTCGCCGCGTATGGAACTGTTAAAGGTTGTTATTTCCCGTTCTACATTTCTTGCACCGTATAAAACATCCGTCCCATCCAGCGGATAATTTCTCGTGAACGTGATATAATCGCGCTTGGTGCTGTTAAACACGTTATTGATTTTGATGGAACCGCTATCGGGAGTGGTGATGTCCACTAAAACGCCTACTCCCCCTCTCTTTCGTATCTCATTGGTATAGGAAAGAAAAAATGTGTCAATTTGGTAGTCGGTTCCATTATCTAAGAGGAGGTCGTAATTGATGTCTATACGCTCGTTGCTCCGGTCTCTTTGCTCGAGGTTGCCTGTCAGCTGAACGCCAAGCATGTCATCGAAGAAGCGTTCGCCGTACCTGAGCGTAAAATCATACTGCTTGATGGTTTTATTAAGGTCGTTATAGACGCCCTTTGAATCTAATCTCATTACTCTCGCGGAAGGCGCTTTTTTTGTTACAAGATTAACACTGCCGGCTATTGCATCCCCATCTTTATCGGGAGTCAGGACTTTGAATAATTCTATGCCTGCCAATGTTCCCTGCGAAACCGTGCTTAAATCAACCCCGCGGGCATTGACATCTGTAGGGGGAATTTTTATTCCATCTATCGTGATGGTTCCGAACCTGTCGCTTAGTCCGCGAAGCGTCACTTTATTCGCTTCTCCCCCGGAACGGGTCAACGAAACGCCGGGTAAACGACCAATAGCTTCCGCAGCATTTGCGTCAGGCAGCTCTTTTATTTTTTCTTCCGAGACGACATTCATTATCGTATTGGACGTTACTTGCTGGTTAATTGCGACAACCTGCCCGCGAGCCTGCGCGCTGACGATGAATTCTTTTCCGATAAGAACATCGGCAGCTAATTCTGCATTGATTGTCGTATCGCTGCTGCCTACCGCGACTGAAAATTCCTTCGTGACATAACCAATGTATGAGATGCGTACGACATATTCCTGAGATGCAACGCGCGTTATTTTATATTTCCCTTCACGGTCAGTTGCGCTCCCTAAAGCGGTTCCCTTTAATGCTACGCTCGCGCCAATTAACGGCTCACGCGTCGCCGAATCGGAGACTGTGCCGCGCAGCGTTACCTGAGAATAGAGATAGGGTGTAAAAAAGAAAAGTAAGAGTACAAGAATGCTCAAAGAATAAGAGAGTGGGTTCCGGTTGTTGATTCTTCGAAGCATCTTTTACGCCTTTACAAATATAATAGTTGAATGGTGTATAAGTATGCCCGTCCCGCAGGTAGCAAGTACCGTGCGCGTTCTTTCCGACTTCGCTACGCTCCTCGAAATTATTCCTCTCTTTACATCCGTATGTTCCATTGTCTCTCCTCACGAACATACTGCCCGTGGATAGAACGAAAGTAATTTCGCGAGTTGGCTTTTCCCGGGAACGCTGCTTCACCCATTGTAGTGAAGCACAGGTTCCCTGCCAAGAAAGAACAATTGGGTTGACGGGTAATTGAAAATGACGATACGGTAAAACAATAGCAGCTCGCAAAGGATGTGCATACCTTTGCAAGGTAAAGTAATGGGTTCTTTACAAACTGCAGAAGCACTTGAGAAAATTAAAGAGTAGCTTAAACGATAACTTTATCGTTAATGTAAAAAATCTTTTTCAGAAAGTCAAGGAAAAAAATAAAAAATATTTTACATGGTAAGCACTATTTGTAATATTCCCCTATTGATATGTTTTTTTAATAGTTTGGGGAATTTTGGAAAATAATAGGGGATTTCGGGATAGAAAAGGGATATTGTAAGGAAATAGGTACACGTTATAGCGATGGTTTACAACTCGTAGAGGTATGAAACCTATCGCTATACAAGACATTTTCAAAAAATGGTCAACTAGAACAGCTTATTAATTCAGGTTTCTTTTCTCTAATGGGGTTCTTTCAAAAGGAAGATTTTACCGTAGGCGCACCTTCATAGTTGCGTTTCCAAATCAAAAAAACGCAGACGTAAAGTCTGCGGCTACCCTATAATAAGACTTATGAGACAGCCAATGAACTATCGTGCATGTCATAAAATGAGG
>SCUC01000673.1 GCA_004322375.1 Bacteroidota bacterium | reverse complement strand
CAATATTTTTGGTGTTCCTTTTACATTTCTTCCTCATGAATCACAAGATGGACCGCCGCCGCCGCCCCCATCGCCTAAAACAAAAATTGAACCAGACTCTAAGAAGAAGAACTATGAAATCAGCTTTCCGAATATTATTCGTATTGATCATATTTACACCCCTGAATTACAGTTAGACCTTAACGATGTAAAAACACTAACACTTAACGCTTCGGATGTACGTACATTTGCCGAGCTTGCCCCTGTTGTAGAAGGGAAGCCGGACGTTACTAAAATAAGCACGATTCAAATCGAAGAATTAGGAAAAAAGTTTCGGCTACAAAAAATTATCTTTGAAACTGCAAGCGATGTTTTCGATCAAATAAAGCCTAGTTGGAAAGGAAATAAGGAATTTTTACTTGCTCAAGTTATCCGACTTGTTGAAAAAGTTCTTGTTTCAAATTGCATACAAATCGAGCCACCGTTGTTTTATCAGGATGATCTTAAAAAGCGAGTGTTATATGCGCTGAGTATGCAAAAAATTGTACAGCATATTTGGGAAGCAATCCGGTGCGAAAATACACAATCACTTGTTCCTGTTTTTGATCCTGAAAGACCAATCCGTTCCACAGGAGATATGCTCCCATGGTGGACAGGACAACCCTGCGAGCATACGTTACATTCTCACATTAATCAATGTGTTTATGACAGCGCATGGGAAGCGACGGAATCGTTTGAACTTGACCACAATTCAAATGTCGAAGCATGGGTAAAAAATGATCACTTAGGATTTGAAGTGTTGTACGTTTTTAATGGTGTTATCCATAAATATAGACCTGATTTTATTATCAGGTTGAAAGACGGCAGGCATTTAATTCTTGAAACAAAGGGGCAAGATACGTTAAAGGATAATACAAAGAGAGAATTCTTAAAAGAATGGGTAGAGGCAGTGAATAATCATGGGGAATTTGGGAAATGGATCTGGGCTGTTTCGAGGCATCCGAAAGATGTAGCGACGATTATTAAATCCTTATCATAGACAAATAATTATTTTCAACAAGAGGGGTGAACCTCTGCCATTTTGTCATTCCTTCTGGAAAAAATTTGTATCCAGAGAGACAGATTGACAGTCTCTTTTCAAAGCAATTTTCCTTTCCTTAAAATCACTTCAAAAACAAAGCCTTTCTCATTGGCACGATGATTGAAGGTTTAACAGGTAGAGTTCAATTTTATCCGCCTATGGCGGACAATCAATCAATCACATATTAGTTCATAATCATTCACAATAGAAAGGAAAAATTATTATGTCACTCATCCGATGGAGCCCGCTCCGAAACGTTGCACCCTGGTATAATGCAAATGAATTTGCTACCATGGAAAGAGAGATGAATCGCGTATTTGACCGCTTATTTAATGGCGGAGTCGAAGACGCCTCTGTTTCCACATGGCTACCTGCGGTGGACATCGTTGAGC
>SCUC01000672.1 GCA_004322375.1 Bacteroidota bacterium | reverse complement strand
CATCAAAAAAAAATTGAGGAACATTGGGCTTGTAATTGTGAAGTTGTTCTTCAGGGATTCTAAATAATTTAAATTCACCGTTACGAGTATAGGAAGAGTTCCTCACCGTTTCAGAAAAGCAAACTAGAAAAAATTCCCGGATGAATATATTACGTAATCTTAATATTATGGTTCTTAGAATAGCCAATTCATTGGTAACATTAGGATTAAACCAATAATTTAAGTTAAAAAAATCTGGAATCGGAACACTATAGCCATGTTTCGAAATTTGTTCTACGGCTTCAAGATAGTCGTTGCAAAGTTTTATTGAGGTATTTTTAAGTTTGTTTATATCTAAAATAGAAGTTTTAACACGTGAAAGTAATAAGGCTAATGGATTAATATCAATGCCATATGAGTTTAATCCATAAATTCTAGCTTCTACTAATGCTGTTCCTGAGCCACAAAAAGGGTCAAGCAAGGTCTGTCCTTCTTTTCCATAAAGATGAATAAGAGATCGTGCTATTTGAGGAATCATCATTGCGGGATAAGGATGGAAACAATGAGTTTCAGTTTTCGTATCAGCTCTGGCGAAATCCCAATCCTGGGGCTCAATCCTTTGTACAGTTGAAGTGGCAATACCTTGCTTAACTTTAAAAAGGGCAAGTTGTTCCCGTACAACTGTTAGGGTTTGTTCTATTTTTTTATAAGGAACCATTATATAGAGTTATGGGTCATTAAATATGAAATAGTCCTTTCCTCCCAATATCGCGCCTAAAGTGCATATCATCAAATTGTATCATTTCAACGGCTTGATATGTTTGTTCAATTGTTTCTTTAAGCGTATCGCCAAGCGAGGTAACGCCTAAAACACGTCCTCCCGATGTTACCAACGTATTACGTTCCATGGTCGTGCCTGCATGAAAAACAATTGTGTTTGGCTGTTGTTCCGCTTTGCTAATACCTGAAATTTTCTTACCTGCCTTGTACGAATCGGGGTAGCCGCCTGAAGCTAAGACAACACAAACGGCATATTGCTGTTTCAACGTTGCTTTTGTATGTTCTAATTTTCCATTGGCAATCTCAAGCATAATCTTTGCTAAATCATCCTCAAGCAAAGGTAATATAACTTGTGTTTCCGGGTCTCCGAATCGGCAATTATATTCAACCACTTTTGCTCCGGTTTTTGTCATCATTAATCCAACATAAAGGCAGCCTCTATATGGGATGCCCTCACTGTTCATTCCTTTTAAGGTGGGGATTATGATACTTTTTTCGATTTGCCCTAAATTATGCTCCCCTATAATGGGAGCAAGAGCGTATGCTCCCATGCCACCGGTATTCTTCCCCTCATCGTTATCAAAAATTCGTTTATGGTCTTGTGCAGGGGAGAGGATGATATAATGATCCCCGTCCGTCAATACAAAAATAGAGGCTTCAATCCCTTCCATAAATTCTTCAATGACGATGCTCGCGCCCGCATCGGCAAACACGCCGTGCTTAAGGCACTCATCAATTGCTTTTGATAATTCGAGGCGGGTATGACATACGGTAACGCCCTTTCCTGCAGCAAGCCCGTCCGCTTTGACAACAAGGGGAAACAGTGCGTCTCTTGCGAACCGTTTTGCTTCCTTGTATTCAGCTTTTGTAAACGCCACGCTCCCAGCGGTAGGGATGTTATGTCGTTCCATGAATTGCTTGGCAAATACCTTACTACCTTCAAGCTGCGATGCCGCTTTTGATGGACCGAAAATTTTTAAGCCGGCAGCTTCAAACTCGTCAACAATTCCGGCAACTAAGGGCTGCTCAGGTCCGACAACTGTAAGTGCAATGTTGTTTTTTAAAGCAAAGTTTTTAAGCGAAGGAATATCACTCGCTTTAATTGAAACGCATTCTGCGAGCATTGCAATACCGGGATTTCCGGGCGCGCAGTAAATTTTTTTAACAATCTTGCTTTGAGCGAGCTTCCAAACGAGCGCGTGTTCGCGACCGCCGCTTCCGATGACGAGGAGGTTCAAGGTGTTTTCCCCTCACCCCTAACACCTCTCCCAATGGGAGAGGGAAAAATAATAAAATTGTTGATTTGGATATTGTTATTCATTGACTAAAAATCCGAATACGCGTGATAATTCATGTGTTAGTTTAACCCTGTCGTATTTTTGAACAACATCCTCTTTTGGAACAGGCAACGCGTGTTGTTTATGTAATTGATAAAATTTAAGAATCGCGGAAGCTATTTCTTCAACGTTATCGGGTCGTGCCATGATGCTTGCGCCGGTTTCCTGTAACGTTTGCCTGATGAATCCATCGGGAACACATGCGAGGATTGGTTTCCGCGCTCCTAAATATTCATACAGCTTTCCCGGAGATTGCCGGTCGTTATTTACCGTGAGCCAGAGAACATCCGATGCTATAAGGCGTTCAATACACGAAGCATGGCTCAGGTAATCCGTTGTCTGTACGTTTGCATCAATATTTAATGAATTAATCAATTTTCTATGTTCGTCCTGAATCGCCCCCACAAAACAAGCTTCAATTTCGTTTTTCAGCGCAGGTTGTTCAGTAAAAATTTTTTTCATTGCTTGCAGAAAGTATTTTGGGGTCCGGTCGCCATAGAAAACGCCGGCATGAGTTATTCTCATTGTTGATGAGGGACTGCGCGGGGTAGAGTGTTGAGTAAAATCGTTTGGATCAAATCCTTGAGGAATAATTTGTATGTCATTATATTCAAGAAACGTGTATCGCTTAATCATTAGTTCCTTGACCCGGCGGTTTGTTACGATAATTCTCGATGCAGAGCGGAGAACTTTTTTTTCCATTGTAGAGGTAAGCCACCGATGCAAAGGAGTCGGGAAATATTTGAGGGGGTATTCAAGCCATGGGTCGCGATAATCAATGACTAAAGGAATATTAAGCCGCTTCCGTAATTCCGCGCCAATAAGAAAGTCGGTAAATGGAGGGGCGGTAGCAAACACAAGCCCGAATTTTTTTTGCTCATATCGCTGGATAGCGGCTTTCAAGGCTTTCGATTTCCATCCGATTTTGTTATCGGGGATGAAAAAAAGATCGCTGACAAAACTAAGGAGCTTCCGCATCGGTTCGGAGGGCATTTTCACCGTCCCCTTTTTTTTGAAGAGCCTGTTCGCATCGAATGAACCAACCCGCATTATTTCAATATCAAGTCCTTCAAGTTCATTAAGAAGGGATTCATCGTAGGCGAAGTAGCCGGTCGGAGTTACTGTTAACACTGTTGGCTGCCACCCGTACATCGGGAGATATTTAACAAACTTGAG
>SCUC01000671.1 GCA_004322375.1 Bacteroidota bacterium | reverse complement strand
CAAGTCCCGGATCCCCCGTTCTCCTTTTACCCGACCGGTGGTTATATGGGGGGTAAAAGGGTTCTTTTCACGCTTAAAACCGAAAGAAATTAGCTCGTCTTCGATAGTAGTCTGTAGCGTAAGAAGATTTCCATCTTCATTATAGGCGCCGACCCAAATAATTTTTGGAAATTTCATATTCGGGAAGCACCCCAAGCCCCGATAGGTGATGTCAAAAGAAGCACAGTCCCGGGTGACGCTCTCAAGGTGTGAAACAATGCCGGGGAGAGTTTTTTCTTTTACATCCCCCAGGAATTTCAATGTGATATGGAATTTTTTTTCAAGCTCCCAGCGAACGTCCGCGTGAACTTGTTTTAGCTCATGCTGCACGCTGCCGATAACCTGCTTGAACTCTTCCGGTGTATCAATTGCAATAAACGTGCGTATAGTGTCCATAGGTATCGTTAGTCGTTATTCAATAATTTCTTTCGTAACAGGTTGAGCGCCGCTAGTGCTGTTCGTTCCTTAAACCGCATTCGATGATCTCCAAACAGGAATTTCAATGCGAGGGTTTGTTTCGCATCGGAGTACCCTATGAACACCAATCCTACAGGTTTCTCAGGTGTTCCGCCGGTGGGTCCCGCAATTCCGGTCGTTGAAAGTCCTATGTCTGCGCCGGAGATGTCCCTCACGCCAAGAGCCATCGCTTCAGCGACTTCCCGGCTTACCGCGCCGTACGTTTCAATGAGTTGAGCGGGAACGCCGAGTAGCTCTGTTTTAGAACGGTTGCTGTAAGTTACAACGCCGCGTTCAAAATATAACGAGCTTCCTGAGACATTGGTAATTTGATTTGCGATAAATCCTCCGGTACATGATTCAGCGACGGCGAGTGTAAGCCCGTGTTGTTGCAATATGCTGCCGATAGCGTGGGATATTGTTTCATCATCCGCACCGTAAATATATTCGCCTGCAATCGCCCTGATATGTTGCTCTGCAAGGAAAATTTTTTGCTCGGCAGATGCGCGCGATGTATCAACCTGAGTTAAACGCATTCTCACGCCGCCGGGGGATGGAAGAAAAGCGAGCTTCACTTCTCCTAGCAGCGCGTCTAAGTTTCCCAGTTTCTCGAATAAAATAGCTTCGCCGATACCGGTTGTATTCAATGTTCGATGGAGAATAACCTTGCTTGTAGCTTTCGACTCAAAATAGGGGAGAACGAATTCTTGCATCATTCCTTCCATTTCAAACGGAACGCCGGGCATAGCTATGAGATAGTGGTTGTTTCGCTCAAAAAGCAGCCCCGGGGCTGTGCCACCTCTATTTCTTATAATTTGCGCTGAACGGGGCGTTAATGCTTGAGATTCAGTTGCTGCTGACCAGACAAGATTACGTGTTTGCATGAGGGTTTTGATATCTTCAATGACCTCTTCCGAGCGAACAAGCTCAGTGTGGAAAAAATCACAAAGCACGTGTTTTGTAATATCGTCGTGTGTGGGTCCTAAACCGCCTGTTACGATAGTCACGTCGTAGGAATTTATCGCCTGTTCAAAAGCTGATGTGATTTCCTGTG
>SCUC01000670.1 GCA_004322375.1 Bacteroidota bacterium | reverse complement strand
ACAATATTGTAACCGATTCATAAATTTCCTTTTTTATTTGTGTTAGAGTAATTGAATTGGTTAGCAATATTACAAGTGACGTGCCAGTTGCCTTCGAAGTGCAAATATTGTTGAAAATAACATGAAATAGATAAAAATCAGCTTACGTATCATGCCATTACATAAATTCTGTGACATTGTATGGACACAATAGAGGGTAAAGGTAGGGGGTATGTGGAACGGGTGGGACAGAATAGTTAATGAGCTTTGCAGGGTAATACACAAGCTCAACATACGTCATACTTCAACTTTGCTGCTCATACCATAAGACATAACGTGTTTTACCGGAACATGTCAGTCTTCGGTTGAGCTTGCTTTCTAATGTTTACAGAACAACATCTTCCCGGGAGTTTTTAGGAGCGCGATTTACTCTTTAAACTTCTCAACCTCAATTCCATGCTCTTCAATTTTTCTATACACTGTTTTTCTATCTACATCCATGAGACGGGCAACTTGATTAAGATTTCCTTTGCTTTCTTTTAATATACGGCTTAGATATTTTTTTTCTGCGTCGTTCTGCACTTGCTCCATATACTGCCTGTAGGGAAGCAGGGTAGTCGAAGGCAAATCTACCTTTTCCATAGAATGTTGTTCTTGCATCGTTCTTGGCAGCTCTATTTGAGAAATAGTTGGGCTACCCGCTTTAATGATTGCTCTCTTGATAAGGTTTTCGAGTTCCCGCACATTTCCCTTCCAATCATAGTTCATCATGGCATGAATGACCGAAGGCGAAAATCCTTCGATTGGTTGCCTCGTAAGCGAGCGATGCTTTTCTAATAAATGCTCGGCAAGCAATGGTATATCTTCAAGACGCTCGCGAAGCGGCGGAAGATTGATGGGAAAAACGTTCAAACGATAAAACAGATCTTCTCTGAACTGATTATTTGTTACCATTTCTTCCAGGTTACGATTGGTCGCTGCAATCAAACGGACGTCGGCGTCAATAGTGGAATTACCTCCAAGCCGCGTCACTTGTTTCTGCTGAAGCACTCGTAATAGTTTCGTTTGAACCGTGAGGGGAATATCCCCGATTTCATCGAGAAACAGCGAGCCTCCGATTGCCTCTTCAAATTTTCCGATGCGCTGCTTATTGGCGCCCGTAAATGCTCCTTTTTCATGTCCGAATAGCTCGCTTTCCAATAACGATTCCGGTATTGCAGAGCAATTTATCTCTACAAACGGCATATCGCGCCTTATACTGTTATAATGAATTGCGCGGGCAAGCAATTCCTTCCCTGTCCCTGTTTCTCCTAGGACAAGAACGGTCACATCCGTTTCTGCTACCTGCTGAACAAGCTTGAAAACCTCTTTCATTTTCTCACTTTGACTTACAATTCCCGAATAGAGCGTAGAGGTACAAAGTAATTCTTTTAACCGGCGCAACTCCTGGTTGTGTTGAAACTGCTCAACTGCACGCTGAACTTTAATCAACAACTCATCATTGCTGCACGGCTTCGTAAGATAATCATACGCGCCAAGTCGCATCGCTTCAACTGCCGTTTTCACGGAACCAAACCCTGTAACCATAATAACGAGTTGTTGAGGCAGCTTATTCTTGATATGCTGCAGAAACTCTATTCCGTTCATCCCTTCCATCACTAAATCAGAAAGAATGACGTCAAAATTTCCTTCTACAATTTTTTGAAGCGCTTCTTTCGGTTCGCTCGCTGTAGAAACAGTATATCCAGCATCTTGCAAGAGCGCAGATGTCGCGACTCGAAATGCCTTGTCATCATCAACAATTAAGATCTGTGAAGTACGTTTAGTCATGGGGTTCACCCGGTAATGGAAATGTTAGTGTAAAGGTAGTGCCTTCGCCGACGGTGCTTTTAACGTCAATCGTTCCGTTGTGCTGTTGGATGATTCCATAAGTAACGGAAAGCCCCAATCCAACCCCGCTCACCTTGCCTTTCGTGGTGAAAAAAGCATCATAGATACGATTGATATTCTCTCCCGGGATGCCGATCCCGGTATCGGAAACAACGGCTATCGCTAATCCGTCCTGTTGCAACGTTTTAATAGTCAATTCTCCGCCTGAGGGCATAGCGTCTTTTGCATTAATACATAAATTCAAAAAAACTTGCTTAAGCTTATCGTGCAATCCAGAAACTTTTGGCATTGCATTAAAAAGATTGAGTATAACCCGAATGTTATGTTCCTCAAATATTGGCGCGGACGATTCAACAACTTCCCTGATAACGGCATTCAAATCTGTCGGTTCTTTTGTCTCTTGCACCATTGAGACTCTGTACACGTCGAGAGTCTGTCGCGTAAGTTTTGCGAGGCGTTGTACCTCTTCGAGGGCAATTTCAATAAGTTCTCGTTCCGCGGCGCCCTGCGATGCTCGTTTCAAGGCAGATTGGAGGCAACTTTGGATATTATGAATCGGGTTATTCAATTCATGAGAGAGCTGCGCCGTAATTTTCCCGGAAGCCGCGAGCCTCTCCGATTTGACGAGCTCATCCTGCGCTTCATGCAACTGCACGAGAGCTTTCTCAAGTTCAGTATTCTGCAACGCAAGCTGGCTAATTTTTTCCTTCAGGGATTC
>SCUC01000669.1 GCA_004322375.1 Bacteroidota bacterium | reverse complement strand
GCACTGCATTTTTGGGCCACGAAGTGTATGGACCTATCCGCTGGTTGTGTATATCGGTTACAGAATATGAATACCTGCCGTTCTGGTCTGTTTGGTTGACAGTTTCATAGGGCCAATAAATCGGCTGGTGCATGTGCCAAAGAAACGCGATGTAAATAGGGGGGTTGGTCGTTGCAGAGTTTTCCTCTTTTGCGGTGAGCAGTGCGCCCTGGGCGGTGAGCAGTGCGCCCTGGGCGGTGAGCGGTGAGCAGAGAGCAAAGAGCAGAGAGCTTAGAGCAATGAGGGCTATGTAAGGTGCGCTGAGCGCGGGGCGGTGGGCAGTGGGCACTAGGCAGTGAGCAGTGGGCTCTGGGCGCTGAACGGTGGGCGCGGGGCGGTGATACTCTTGCTGCGAAGTGAATGATACTACTCTTGTTTTACAAAGGAAAAATTGTAAAGATTTTATTTGCATGAAATTATTTGTCTATTCCAAGGATGATACAAAGATATAGATACTATAAAAATATAGCCAAAAACTTTAACGTCATTGCGAGACCATGATTTTCGGGGGGAAGTCCACAGGATGGCGCCTTGCTCACAATGATATTTTCTGTCCGGGCTTCTGACTATTCGTTAAATAATGAATCATGGCTGAGTATATTCTCTTTTCCAAATTTTTTCCAGCAACGCTTATGAAAAATTACAATAACCCAGTCTTGGTCTCCTTCATCGGAATAAATTCCATGATTGATGCTAACGTATTTTTCACCATACTTAATTTTTTTTTCGCAATTTGAACATCGTGCATCCATAAATTCATCATTTCCTTATTGAATGTAATATTTAGGGTACTTCTAAAGCCTTGCTTTGTCATTCCGTATCCCCAATTATAGTTATTGCAAAAGTTTTTACCACCTTGAAACGTTTATTTTGTACCCCTATCGAAATCACAAGATTACATTCTAACCTCTTGAACTCATCCCGAACCCCTTCTCTTACAAAGAGAAGGAGCTTCATACTATCAAAGGGGTAAAAGTCCCTCTCTTTGTAAGAGAGGGATTTAGGGTGAGTTAGAGTCGTGAAGGCGGAACTTTCGGGTATAGTTGAAACTGTTGAACTTCTTCGTTTTATTAAAGTGGAAACTAATTATGCAATTGATTTTATCGGGGTGAGTCCGCTTAAGCGGATCAACACTTCATATACGTGCTATTCTTTGTGATATTGAGCTTTGAAAGCATCCTTTATTTCTTCCCCCACTCCACACTCGTTACAGTATGCACTCCGCCGCGTATATTATAGTCGGCGATGACTTGCATCCATTTAGGCTTGCAACAATGTACTAAATCTTCGAGCAAACGATTGACTGCATGTTCCTGATAAATTCCAACATTACGGTACGAAAGCAAGTAATATTTGAACGAACGCAACTCGATACATACTTTATTCGGGATGTAGTTCACTTTAATGGTCGCAAAATCCGGCAAGCCTGACCACGGGCATACAGCGGTAAATTCATTCGTTTCAATATTGATGACAATATCTTTTCCTGCATACTCGTAAGGAAACGTCTCCAATATGCTGGAATCAATGCTTGAAACATCGTCAACATCGAAACGTTTGTCGAGCGGCACAGGTGGAAACTGCTTATGTTGTTTTTTAGGCATATTCTCGTTAATTTTAGAAATAGGTTGGACTACCCTGTTCACTATTCTTTAAATATACAAGTTTTTCCTTCTGAAAACTAAGTTAATTGAAATGTCTGATTCCATTTTTTCCACTATTCTCATCATCAGCATTTTTTGCGCGTTGGTTGGCTGCTCAGGCACAACCAAGCTCCCGGTAAAACCGAACGAGCACATGGAAATCGGCTGGACGCCGCGCACTGTTCTTGCAACAACAACATACGCATGGTTTGATTCAGGCTACACAGCCTATCAACCAAGCGGAAATATTTTAACACAACTTTCTTCCATTAAAGATAGTCTCTCTTTTCTTGTCCTGTACGGAACTTGGTGCAGCGATAGTAAACGCGAGCTTCCACACTTTTTTAAAATTATGGATTCCCTGAAGATTCATTCGGACAAAATTACATTGTATGCCGTTGATAGAACGCTCCGCTATCCTCCCGGTCTCCCGGAGGAATATCAACTCACGCGAGTCCCGACATTTATTCTACAATACCGCGGGATGGAAGTGGGAAGAATTGTCGAACAGCCTGTGGGAACGCTTGAGGAAGACATCCTGAACCAGTTACTTCCACTGACTCAATAATTATGCTATGATAGGAGAGTTTCTCAAGCGAGCAGATAAATTCATTAAAGAAGGCGACTTTGATGCTGCCGACCGTGAAGTTGACCGGGCATTACAATACGAACCGGGGAATGTGTATGTTCTTGCATACAAGGACCGCGTCGAGGACGCGCGGAACCTAAGCATAGAGAAGAAACACCGCGAAGAAGAAGAACGAAAACGCCAGGAAGAAGCGTTACGCGTAGCCAAGGAACAGATAAAAGCTGCTCCAACACAAACACCGCATCAGGAACCGGCGCAACGGTTTTATCGTGTTGCTACAGCAAAAGAAATTGACCGCTACAAGAAAATATTGCACGATGCGTGGCATGATGGTCTGGTCACTCCACAGGAAGTCGCGGTATTAAAAAAAGTGAGAAACGAACTCAACATTACCGAGGAAACCCACCACACTCTCGAAAAAGAAGTAAAGCTTGATTCCTACGTCGAAGCCGTTCGAACATCGTGGCGTGAAGGATTGATTTCACCCACAAAAGCCGGAGCGTTAGAGGGCTTGAGAAAAAAATACGGAATTTCTATTGAAGAACATCTTGTTGTCGAAGGAAAAATTCTCTGGGAGCTACAACAAAACACTCAATTCGGCTCAACATTGTTTCTTATTGACGATGAACTCATTTTGCTTGAAGTGTTAAAAGATAGCTTAGAGCTTGCCGGCTATACCATTCTCACGGCTTCATCTCCCGAAGAGGCAATACAAGAACTCCACAGCATTATCCCCGATTTGATTATTTGTGATATCCGTTTTGAAAATTCAGACCTCGACGGCTTATTCATCTACGAGCAAGTGCGAAAAATGCCGGAGCTCACGGCGGTGCCGTTTATATTTTTATCCGGCGTACGGGATGATATGATTCTTAAAACAGGACTTGAATTGGGAGTTGATGATTTCCTTATGAAACCGTTTAATACCGATACACTCCTCGCCGTTGTTGAAGGAAAATTGAAACGGTATCATGAGATAAAAAATCATAGAATGAGATGAGGTTTACTGTTTACTGTTTTTTGTTTATCGTACATAGGGTGGGTCGGGAGTGGAAATTCCCTCCCAATCATAGAAACTGTCCAAGAGCCACCAGAATCCTCACCCTGAGGTCAATAAATGGCTTGCCATTATTATTCATGTTGAAGATAAATTCAGGCGATTACTTTTCCTCTACCCATCCCGCCAACTTGCATCGGGTTTTCGGGAATCCGTTTTGCCCTTCCCTACTTTGTAGGGAAGGGATAGGGATGGGTAAAGTAATGAAAACGCCACTTTCAACCTTTTATTGCAAGCAGAAAGACACATGTCATTAGGAGCATCGGAGTCGAAGGATTAATTCACTTCTAAAACGAGGCTTTCCGCCGTCGCGGACTCAGCCTGACGGAAACCTTTACAAGAAAGGTTCCCGGACAGTTTCAATCATAGGGCAGTGTGGAGAGCTAGGTTTCTTGTGGGACAGTTTTTACCGTTTGATGTTGGTATGCCATCGCTTTCAACAAGGTGATGCGTTTTGAGATTGGAGGATGAGTTCCCAATAATTCCGCCATCCCGCCTTCTTTCATATTCATTTTTCTGCCGAGCGGATCAACAATACATAAATGCGCTGAGCCTTTTTTAATCGAGGTTGTCGGCTCATTATACGATTCAAGCTTTTCCAATGCCTTTGCAAGTCCGATTGGATTGCGTGTAAGCTCAGAGCCTGATGCGTCGGCAAGGTATTCGCGTTTGCGAGAGACCGCCATAGCCATCAGTTGTGAAATTACCGGGGCAAGGATAATGCCAATTAACCAAATGACAAGGATAATAAGAAGAAGAGGTCCCCCGCCTTTTGAACGGGACGAACTTTTCTTCCCTATCGCCTTCCCTCCGCCAAAGCGCATGATGCGTGTTCCCCAATCGGAGAGTAGCACAATAGCT
>SCUC01000668.1 GCA_004322375.1 Bacteroidota bacterium | reverse complement strand
CGAAAATCAAATCTATATTGATATTATCAAAGCCCGCATTTCTTGCCAGAGTAACAGCGTTAATAGCCTGCTCGCTATTATGAATTCTTCCTAAAAAATCAAGTTCGTTCTGGTGGAATGATTGTACTCCAAAGCTAAGACGGTTAATTCCTAATTTTCTGTACTGGAAAAATTTTTCCTGATCAATTGTTCCGGGGTTTGCTTCAAGGGTGATTTCAGCGTTATCGAGAATATCGAAATTCTGTCGCAGCGCAGTGAAGATTTTTACAAGGCTATCTGCAGGGAGCAGTGATGGGGTTCCTCCGCCGAGGAAAATTGTTTCTATCGGCTCCCGATACGAATAGGAATGATACATGCCGATTTCAGCTACAATCGCTTCCACGAAGGTTTGCATCGGCTTGAGATTTTCTATCGAATAAAAATCACAATAGATACATTTTCGCTCACAGAAAGGAATGTGGAGATAGAGACTTGCCATGAGATTTATCGGATGAGTGTTCCGATACGGTCCCAGCGAACGGATTTGAACAAGTCGGATGCTTCTTTTCCGTCTCTCCTTGAATCTAAAGACCAATAGACGAAAGCAGCTTTGCCAACAACGTTTTCCTCCGGAAGAAATCCCCAGAACCTGCTATCGTAGCTGTGGTAATAATTATCACCTAGAGTGAAGAGGTAGTTTTTCTCAACGATATAGAACAGCTGTTGTTTTCCATCTATGAAAAAATTTCCTGTGCTCGACTCCGAAACGGAATGTCCTTCCGCGCGAATAAAATTTTTCCATTCAGCGAACGATTCCTTTGTCAGATGAATAATATCTCCCTTTTTAGGAACGCGAACCGGACCATACTCATGAAATGTGTAATTTGATGAGGGTGGAAAAAATTCATGGCTCGAATATTTCTCCTCGCCATCGCGTTGGAATGGGAGAAATGCAACACGAGAATCATTTACCAAAAGTTTTCCCTTATGGATTTGAACGACATCTCCGCTTTTTGCTATGCAGCGTTTTACCAGGAGGTCATTTTCATTAAGTATAGTTTTTCTCGATGCGGCAGGAAAATTGAAGACGATAACATCGCCGGGTTGAACGCTTTTTTTAATGAGCGAGGGGAGGAACGGAAGGACGGCTTGTACGTTGTTGCCGCCATGAAGTGATATTTTTTCATAATTTAGTTTATTCACAAGAATAAAATCGCCGGGCAGGAGTGTTTTTTCCATCGAGGATGATGGAATCACAACGGCATCGAGAACAAATGCTTTGAGAACCATTGCTGCGGCAATCGTGGAGATAAGAACTATTGATATGTCTCTAAAGCGGAGCATGATTTTGTTATTTGAGCTTGTCGTTTTTCTAAGTGTGATGAGACGTTGTGTTAAAAAAAGTAATTCGTATTAGCGATGGGTATTAAACGTATCGCTAATATATTTTTTAAGATTGAATGTCTCGAAATAGATAAATTTGATATTAGCTCAGATTGAAGAACAATCGAACAGGGGGCTGGAGTTCCAGCTTAATTATCTCGCGCGAGCCTTTTTTATTGATAACCCTAATTGGCTACGAAGAATTTTTCTAACAGTTTTCATAGTTTTGATAGCTTCTAGTGCTTCCGGTAGGTCTGCATGGTCACCGGGATAGCGAATATCAACTGCGTAATCATTCAACAAGCGAAGTTCTTCCCTAATGAATTCAAGAAAAGAGTCGTTTTCAACTAAAAGATTTAAACAATAAATCAGGTCGTGCTTCTTCTCGAAATGGATTTGTTCACGAACAAGTAAAGCTTTGAGGTATTTCTCAGCACACTGTTGGCAATGAAAACAAACCCCGTCGAATATAGCAGGATCTTGATTCTTTATTCCTAAGATCGCAAGTCTATAATCTCCTTCAGCTTTTTTAACCCATTCTTTAACGAGTTCTGTCAAAAAGAATTAACCCTTTTTCTACAATGTCTTTAAGAAACCAATCGCCTTGTGGAATTCTTGTCTGGATATCATTAGGTGTACGGACGATGATATCCATTGGGAATTCTCTCGGCGCAAGCATCCGGGATATTTCAAACATCTGCTTTCGATTGTTAGTTTTGTTGTGATTCATAACGACGAGGATATCTACATCGCTTCCTTCCATCGGATTACCATACGCGTATGAACCAAAAAGGATGATTTTTTCAACATCGTAGTGCGATATGATACGTTGCACTACTGAGTTTATAGCTCTTCGTGAAATTTTCTCTCTCGGATTATATTTTCGACTAGCGACATTTACCGCAGCTTTTTTATTCATGACCTATCCTCATAAACGAAATCTGAAGAATCGCTTTTCAATCAACCAATGTACCAACTCTATCCCAACGGACGGTGGAAATTTTATCAAAGATATTGAATAAAGCTAAATCAGGATCCCATGACCAATACACGATAAGAGGTGTACCGACAACATCTTCCTCCGGAATAAATCCCCAGAACCTGCTATCAAGGCTATTGTCGCGATTATCACCCATGCCGAACACATAGTTGCGCTCAACAGTGTAGCTTGTGGCGGACTTACCATCTATCATTATAGCGCCGCCTTTTACTTCAATATTGTGTTGTTCTCGTTTGATAAACATCTTCCATTGGTTATAATGGCTCGCAGTGAGAGGGATAACCATTCCCTTTTTTGGGATGACGATGGGTCCATAATTATCCTCATTGAAGGGAGCGCCGGGAGGGAAAATGTGCTCATCGGCAATCCCTTTCGGCTTGACGATGGAGGAGTTAAATTTCATGTTTTTAGGAAACGGAGATTGGACTCCATTGACATAGACAACACGATTGCGGACTTCAAGCGTATCTCCACCCGTGGCGACGCAACGTTTTAAGTAATATGTGAACTCAGCAGACTGAACTTCATCACGGTATCCGGGGAAGATAAAGACGATGACGTCTCCCTTTTCCGGTTTCCAAAATGATGGGA
>SCUC01000667.1 GCA_004322375.1 Bacteroidota bacterium | reverse complement strand
ATAATTTTTTACATCGCTCGAAAGAAGCGCGAACTCTTTATTAGAAATGTATGGCGGGTTAGACACAATAATATCGTACTTGTTCGTTGATATTTCTGCCGGCACATTCATCGCGTCCGCCTTCAAGAGCCGTACTTTAGAACCAACATTGTGCCTCTGAATATTCTTTTCAGCGACTGATAGCGCGTCATCGCTAATATCAATTGCATCAAGTTGAATGTTGTTGACGAGATGCGCGAGACTGATTGCAATATTCCCGGAACCGGTTCCTACATCCAGCACGCGAAACATTTTCTCCGGTTGTTCCTTTATCGGTTGCACCGTTTCTTGGACAAGAATCTCCGTTTCCGGGCGGGGAATGAGAACGCGTTTATCTACGTAAAACGTAAAGCCCATGAATTGCGCTTCGCCAATGATATATTGCAATGGTTCATTCTCAAGTCTACGCTTGTACAATATCTTAAACAATTCAAGCTCTTGCTGGCTGAGTGGCTTATCAAAATGGGCATAGAGTTGTATTCGCTCGCACTTGAGCGTATGAGCAAGCAGCAAATCAGTTGTTAATCGCGCGCTTTCAAACCCCTTCTCCTTGAGGTGTGAAGTGCACCACTCCTGGAGAGATTTTATGGTCCATGATTGTTTTTCTTGTTCCGGCATAATATTTCTATCAAACCTCAAATAACTAACTCTAAAATACTCTCTTCCACCTTCTCAAACAACCTATCGAGCTTAGACTGAATCTTCATCGTTTCATGTAATGCAGTTATTGTTTTGCAATAATGGCTCACTTCTTCCGATGTTAGAACGCGCCCTTTTCGATCCTTTAGCCATTTTTCCGCTACCTTGTACCCTCCGATGTGATAGTTCCAGAGCTCATTCTGCACAGCGGTAAAGTATTGTGCCGCATTGAAATACACGCGTTTCATCTTTTCATCATACGTAACCTTTTCAATCCTATTTTCGCCATCACCTTCGCATTTCACTACAGGCTTATTCAGGGATGTTGACTTGAAAAGATGTAAGTTCACTAATTCTTCTCCCCGTTCAGCCAACGTTTGAAATACTTTTTTATTCGACGTAAACGGCACTCTCGGAAAATCGCTCTTCAAAAACTCAGCATATTTTTTGCGGTACGCGTTTGAGTAGAGAATGGCATAGATATAATAAAAAATTTCCTCAGGAGTAGGTTGTTTGTTAGATGCTCCCTCTAATAATTCAAAAATCTTTGGAGAAATATTAGGGGTTCTCCTTTTTACCTCGTAAGGCGCCTCAGGTTCAAAAAGCATCATCGTAATGCCGCTTCGCCGTTTTACTTTTTCAATCTTTGGATAGAGATAGAGTGGAAATATATATCCGCTGCCAAGCCTGCCGGCAACATCAATGTTATTAAAATTTGAGATATTCTCAGTCGCAAAAGCGTGCCTGAATTCGTTGACAACTTGTCTGGAACAAATTAACGCGACGTTATCATGGAACAGATGTTGCATCACTTCTTTTCTTGAACGTTCTATTAATACATCATGGTAGAAAAGGAAACGTTGGTCGAAGGGTCTATAGAGAATTTTCACTATCTTGTTTTTCCAATTCTCGTCATTAGCTAGTTCTATTCTCGCTTCGTGTAAATTCCAACCTTCAGTATTACTGAGATTGAACATTTTCTTGATAAAAATATCTTCGATTGATAAGTCTATGAATTCCCGAATTCGCTGTTCTATTTGCTTCCGATCATAATCTATTACAAAATGATCTCTTGATGTCACAATCCCCACACTATTTACTGGAAATATATCGAGTAGACTTGCATAGTTCCGGTATTGTTTTTGTAATCGCTCATTCCTTGGTACAAAGAAATACGTCGGGGAAGAAGGCTTGAGCAATTTCCATCGCGTTGTGGTTATATCATGTTTTTCTAACGCTCGATATTTCTTCTCCCATTCCCCCCAGAACTCCGCATAAGCGACCTTTTTCTCATTGCCGCTTCGTTTCTTCTTCACAAAAATGGCAATGGCAACACCCTGTTGAATATCGAACACATTCTCGTCTATTGAGCCATCAGGAGATTTCTCTTTCTTTAAGGAATTTCCGTGTAAATTAAGAATGTATATCTCGTCAAATGTATTCATTAACGATTGTCTCATTCCGCGAAAAGTCGGGTTATCCAAATAGCTGTGATTGGTGATAAATCCTACAATGCCTTCACCGACCGTTTCAATTTTCCATTGAGCAAATCGGATAAATTTCACATAATCGTCTTGAAGCCATTTAGGATTTTTTTCTCCAAGCGGATTGCCGTCAACCATTTTATAGGATTCTATCATTCCCGCAATCCAGTCGCCTTTGTTTGCGGAGTGTCCTGAATACGGCGGGTTCCCCATCACAACCAAAATCGGTTCTTGCTTTTTCACCTTTCCCGCGAGGTGAGATTCTTCCGATAATGACGACATGCCCGGAAGCGATGTTTGTGCAAGCTCCTCCATCTCAAGCGTATTCGTTAGATAAAACCGGAAGCGTTCATTTCCCGTTAGCTTATGTCCGAGCTCTTCCAGCAGGTACCCCATTTTCAGATGCCCGGCGGCGTACGGCGCCATCATCAGCTCAAACGCGTAGAAGTGCTGTAAGATATGGTCTTCGATAAATTTCGCTTTCGAGCCTTCCCCATATTTTTCTACGTATTCATTCACGGCAAGCTTTGCAGCTTCCGCAAGAAACGTCAGCGTGCCAGCCGCCGGGTCGAGAACAGTAACCGATGGCGTCGCAAATCCATCCGCGCGGTTGAATTCTTCCTTCAACATGATATTCAAAGAACGAACAATGTATGAGACAACCGGTTCAGGCGTATAATACACGCCCCGCCTCTCACGTTCACGCGGATTATATTCTGCGAGAAACGTTTCATAAAAATGAAATATCGGGTCGCTTCCTTTTCCTTCCTGATAATACTGGTGAAGGATTGACTTCACATCTGCGATGTTCAGCACCTCTGCTATATCGTCAACAGTCGCTTGCAGTTGTTCCGGTGGATCAAAGGAAATGAAATGAAAAATATCCCTTAGTATTCCGATAGTCTTCGGAATGAGGTCATACGCAAGCCTGCGATTGAATGTACCATTCGCGCGCGTTCGAGCCGCAAAGAGTCCATAAGTAATTGTCTGCGCATATAAATCAGCGAACTCATCGGGCTTGAGATTTGCAATAAGATGCTTCTGAAATGCCTCGAAGAATCCTAATATTTTTTTTGCCCCGTGTGTGGAGGTCTCGCGAAGCTCCTCTTTAATAATTTGGTCTCGCAAGAATCTCGTACGGCTTGCCAGCTCAGCAGCAAGACTCTCCGCCGTAAATTTTGTGGGAAGAGAAAATTGGAAAAACTTTTCTAACAACGCGAAAAACTCTTCTTCATTCTCCGCAGGAGGAACCACCTTCAGCTTCTCCGGGATAAATCGCCTTCCTACTTGAGTGGATACAACATTCTTCCCATTTCGAAAGAGCCTAAATTCATAAAAATTTGTCAGGATAAGATTGGGAAATGTTTGAATGTATCGCTTAAGCTGTTCGCTTGTTTCTATTTCGTCTAAATTTGCTTCAGGATGTTTTGCCTCAATATAACCGACTTGTGAATGTTTTCCATCCCAAACACGAAAATCAGGGTTGCCGGCGTCGGTTTTCTTTGGAAGGATAGTAATATG
>SCUC01000074.1 GCA_004322375.1 Bacteroidota bacterium | reverse complement strand
CTATTGTGGAATTACGAATTGCCGGAACAGGAGCGAAGTTACAGAAGATTGAATTAAAAGGTGATAAGGTAACCTTCACCCTGCCGCCGCAAAGCGACCGGGAATATTATGAACCACAGGGTGAAACGAGTTCGCGGTTTGAGTCAGTTATTAAGGCGATAAGCAGTCAGCCAAAAGGAAAAATGAAATTGACGCAGGATGAAAAGGAGTTGAAGATAGTTGTTCGTCTATCTGGAGTGTCTGAGAGCAAAAAACGGTTTGATCAAACGGTAGAAATGATTGGACTTTTTTTACAGTGATTGAAATGATGAAACAGATGTTAACTGCGTTTCCATGTAGGAGCATGGAACGAGAGGGTCTGCGTCATTATTTGTCGTGTTAAGTGCCCTTTGCAAACAGCTTTTTGAATTCTGTTGTTAGTTCAAGTCGGTTACTACCTTTGATGACGAAGATACCCCTTTCTGTGTGCAACTGATTATAGTCTTTGACAAACCTTTTAGCTTCATCAGATAATTCTGAATTTGTTACTAGAACAATCGGTGCAGCTTCTTCAAAAGAAAGCGAGAGGAGATGCGCAACTGTGCCAGCATCAATTCGTTTATTGACGTAATACTTTGCTTCTAGCAAATATATCTTGTTATTTACCTTTACAATGAAATCAGCCGCAATGGCTCGCCTCTGAGAAAAAACCTCATAAGGAATTTTGAGTTCTTGTAAGACCTCGCCGATGAGTTTTTCGTATTTGAGACCAGTATGAATCTCAGTTTCTATCTCAGCTACCTGTGTTTTGACTTCTGCTTCGATTGTAATTTCACGTTCTTTCTTGAAGCGAAAGAAACTTGAGAAGAGACCTGCCAAACCTATCAGTATGCTAATAAGCATAGAGAAAATTGAGAGAAGACCAAATAGTTCAGATTTCTCAGCAGTTGTCTGATGTGGCTCGCTCTTTAAAATGGTTCGTAGCGAATCGAGTTTAGTTGCTAGTTCAGAGCGTTGGTTGAAAGGCAAGAACCTCATCGACATGAAACTCTCCTGAACCTGAGTTACCAATTCGTATGGCGGATAAGGATATAAAATATTAAACCTGAGTTCTATGCCTCTAATTTGGTTGTGAAGTTGTTCGGGAGAAATCTCTTGTTTGTTGAAAGTGATTTCTTGAAGTGTTGTGACGAGTTCATTATTAGCAGTGGCTATTCGTTCTTGCTCGGCACTGCGAATATAACTTGGAACGTAGAAAACACCGAAATAGATGGTGAGGACTGCTCCTATGACGCTGAAAGCACTCCCTGTGTAGTTTACTAACGCAGAGAATGTCTGACTACGTGGGTTCATTCCATACCTTTTGTTGGTTCGGGCTGTTTTCGACTGTGCATCACAAATATAAAAACGTGTGTAGTGTTAATTTTGTCTACAAAGTTTAATAAAATATTTCTTTAAAACGAAAAACTATACTACTATTTATGAGAATTCTTTCATTTGTTTGAGAGTCCATGGAATTACTTTCCTGGGGCGTCTTAAACCATTTCATAACACTCGTAGCATGTTGGAGCATCTAATTCCAATACGTTTTATTATCAGCTGATACATTAATAGGGTGGCCAATGCTACCCCATCTATAGTTTGATGCGCAGCAATCAAGTTTGGCTTTCTTCTTATCCTTTACTATTTTGCTTTCTATGGATAAACAACCCATAGATGAAATACGGCGGCAGTTTGAGCTGGCGACTGAATTCAACGATATCTTCGACGCATTCGAGCAAGCGCTAGAGTTGCAGATAGACGATATAGATTTATATAAAATTTTATTCTGGAATAAATCGCTTTCGCCGGATGAGGTCGCGTTGTTTGCAGACCAATTAGTTAAAAAATTTCCTTCGCTCGCGTACGAGGCGTATATGTGGCTGGGGGAAATGTCCGCGCTGACACTAGCCTCGGAAGATAATTTTGACCACGCAATGGATTATTATAAAAAAGCTGCTCTAGAGAAACCTTCGGCGGTCGAGCCATACGTGAAAGCGGTGTTATGCTATGACCCCGATATAAAAATTCCCCCCGCGCAGAATTTGATTGAATTAGTCAAAACGGGAATCTCCCATGTAGCTGACCCCAAAATTCTCTACCAACGGTTGGCGTTTTTATATGACCAGCTTGGCAACGATGAGATGACGCAATACTACAAGCGTCTCTCCGAAGAAGGACCCAGCCAATAAATGAAATCATTAAAGGGGTATTTTTTTATCCTTGGAGCGGCAACGTTCTGGGGCATCTCTGCGACGGCGGCAAAATTTCTCTTCAATAACCAGGCAGACCCGCTTACGCTCGTTCAGCTGCGGATGACGTTTTCTTGTCTTATCCTGCTGGCGTATTTTCTTCTCTTCAAGCGTGATGCGCTCAAGATTCAGATTGCTGACCTGCCGCGGTTTGCACTGCTGGGAATTCTCGGTATCGCAGGCTCCAATTTTACCTATTATTTTACAATCAAAGAAACAAATGTCGCAACGGCAATCCTGCTTCAATATTTAGCGCCGTTATTTGTTCTTTCGTACGCTGCAATTCGCAAATCAGAGGAAATGACAGCCGGGAAAGTTATTGCAGGCATCGTTTCGTTAGCAGGATGTTTTTTGGCGGTTGGAGGGGAATCATTTTCGCTTGCAGGCATCAGTAGGGTAGGACTTGTGGTCGGATTCTGCGCTGCCGGTTGTTGGTCATTTACCAATATTTATCTTCCCCGACTAGTTAAAAAATACGGGATATGGACCTCAATGATGTATGCTTTTATTTCTGCATCAGTATTCTGGCTCATTATTAATCCGCCGACAGTGCTTATTGAAGCAAATTATTCATCGGAAATGTGGCTGACGTTTTTTGGGTTTGCGATTATCTCGATATTAATACCCCATACATTCTATTTTAGCGGCGTTAAGTATCTCACGCCGACCCAGGCAATAATTACTGCAACTTCTGAACCTATCATAGCAATCAGTTCCGCATTTCTTGCGCTGGGGGAAGCCCTAACGCCGGTTCAATTTACCGGGGCGTTGCTGGTTATTGCCGCAATCATGATATTGCAGATGAAGAAAGAGCGGGGTGGAACGCGTTGTGCGGCTGTTGATTGACATGGGCAGCGATGGGTATAAAACCCACCGCTCACCATAGAATTTATAGAACGTTCTTTAATGTAAAATTCCAATGACAGAACAACGAAAAGAAAAATTTTTCTCCGTGCTTCAGAGACGGCAGCCCGGATTGACCGTAGTGATGGAAGACGTTCACGACCAGCATAATGTGAGCGCGATGCTGCGCACCGCGGATGCCGTAGGGGTAATGGAAGTACAGCTTCTCTATGTCAATGAAGATTTTCCCAAACTTGGCAGGAAAAGCTCCGCGAGCGCGAACAAGTGGATTACACGCAGGCAGTTCAAATCGGTTGCAGAGTGTTACAACAAACTCCATGATGAAGGGTTCGTCATCTATGCGACTCACATGGGAAAGAAATCGAAATCGCTCTATGAGCTTGATTTGACAAAGAAGGTTGCCTTTGTTTTCGGGAACGAGCATCGCGGGGTAACTGCTGAAGCGGCAAAGCTCGCGGATGAAAATTTCCTGATTCCGCAGGTGGGAATGATTCAAAGTTTGAATGTCTCTGTTGCGTGCGCAGTAACGTTATATGAAGCGTTCCGGCAGCGGCTGCAAGCGGGTATGTATGATGCTTCGTGTTTGGATGATTCTACTATAGAACAGATGCTCACCGCCTGGTCGCAGCCGAGAAATAAAAGAAAGAAATCCTAATTTCTAATATCGGAAAAATAAAACAATTTCGAAATTCTAATTCTTTAAACGCAAACAAATGTAGAGAATAACAATGTCTGGAATTTTGTTGTTAGAATTTTGTTTACGATTTCGATAGTAAGATTTAGAATTTTCCATGAGTCATTTTTTTATTTCCATTGATGGCGTTAATCTCCACGTTACGGAAGCCGGAACGGGGACGCCGCTTCTGTTCATTCATGGGCTGGGTGGTCCTCTTATGTGGCAGAAAGTGGTTGAGCCGCTTTCAATTCGCTTCCGCGTGATTGTGCCGGCGTTGCCGGGCTTTGGAGAATCGGAAAGCGCATCGCGAATGTACACTGTGCAGGAACATGCCGGTATTCTTAAGCAGGTTCTTCAGAAGCTTGGAATTGAACGTGCGTCTGTTGTCGGTATTTCGTATGGCGGGCAGGTGGCGGCTACGCTCGCTCGCTTCCATCCTACATTTGTAGAGAGATTGGTTCTTGTGTGCTGCACAGGACTGATGAAAGCTCCTTTGATAGTTTCTAACCCGCTTCTGAGGGTGTTTTTTTCCTTCATTGCTAAACGTTTCCTCTTGACAAACGAAAAGCGTCTTTGTAAAAAAGGAGAACGTTCATTTTACAACCTTACTAACCGTCCTCACGATTTATGCAGAAAATTTTATGAACAATTGATGAAGCCGGGGCACCGCGACGCATGGCTGAACGCGGCAAGAAATTCATTTTTCGGCGGGGAAGGATTTAAGCGGCTTCTCTCAACAATTTCCACGCCGACATTGATTCTCTGGGGGGAGAATGATAACACAGTGCCTCCGGAACATGCGACGGAATTTCATCGGTTAATTCCCGGTTCGCGAGTACATCTATTTAAAGAGTGCGCACATTCGATTCCGTTGGAGAAGCCGGAGGAGTTTTGCGGGGTGGTGAGAGAGTTTATTGCTTTGTAGCCGCACCCTTCACGGGTGCGGTTGTAATAATAAGTCGCAAACTTGAAGTCTGCGGCTACATTTGATTTGGGTAAAGATGACTTGTATATTTATGAAAGAAACCGGAATGATTGATAGATAGGAGTTAGTATGGTACAACAGTATTCAGCTGTGATAACAAAAGAAGATTCATGGTATGTTGCACAATGCGTTGAGGTTGACATAGCCAGCCAGGGAGAAACGGAAGAAGAAGCGTTGCGTAATTTGCAGGAAGCAATTGAGCTACATTTTGAAAAGCCGCGGGCGACGATAACTCCCACAGTGCGCACATTTACTGCAACCGTACATGCCGCTTAAGTCGTTGCCGTTCAGGGAGGTTGTTCGAAGATTAGAAGCGGCGGGTTCAGATTTGCAACCCAGATTTGGAGCCACCTCAAATATGTAAAAATGACAACGCAAGGGAGGCTAGCTACAATAGTCCGCGACACCGTGAAGTTGCCGTAGGAACGTTGAGAAGTATTCTACGCCAAGCTCAATTAACCGTGGAGGAGTTTGAGGGGTTGTAATTAATTACTGAAGTTACCCTATAAATAAGCTTTAGCAGCCCACGACTTAAGTCGTGGGCTGCTGGCAACATTTTTATTCGTATGTGTGAATTTGATTCATGCGACTTGCGCAAAATGGACTAAAGTCCATTTTGATAAAGAATTTTATCGTTATCCACGACCTGAAGGTCGTGGCAATTATTCGTTTTCTATTGTTTTGAACAATTGTATTGCCACAAGCTCTAGCTCGTGGATAGAAAAAATGAACCCATCGTCTCTTCAGCCACAACCTGCGTAACTTCAGTTAGTAATACTCTTCCTTTGTGGAGATGATTATCCGCAGACATGAAGTCTGCGGCTACTATTCTCTCAATACGCCAAATAATTCAGCAGCTTCAATATATCTGAAAAGACCCCCATGGCGGTAACATCCGCGCCGGCGCCGGGACCTTGCACCACGAGAGGCGTTTTTGAGTAGCGTTGCGTTGTAAACGCGATAATGTTATCGCTCCCTTTTGTGCCCGCAAAAGGATGGTTTGCAGGATATTCAAGCAAGCCTGTCATAGCCTTCTTGTTGTTAAGCACGCCTACGTAACGAAGAACCGCGCCCCGCTTTTGCGCGGAAACATATCGCTTATTCATTTCAGCATCATGCTTCGCATAATCGTCGTGAAATGATTTTGAGAAAGCGCCTTTTTGCAATTTTGCAGGGACCAGATTTTCGTGGGGAATTTGGTTCAAATCCATGTTCCATCCAAGCTGGCGCGCTAAAATGAGCAGCTTACGCGCGACATCCTGACCGGATAAATCTTCGCGGGGGTCAGGTTCGGTATAGCCCGCAAGCTGCGCCTCGTGAACAAGCTTGCTGAACGGCGTTGTTCCATTAAATGAATTGAACAAGAAACTTAATGTCCCTGAAAAAACACCTTCAATTTTAACTATTGTATCGCCGCTTGCAATAAGGTCATGGAGCGTTGAGATAATTGGTAATCCTGCCCCAACATTCGCCTCGTAGAGGAAAAATTTCTTACGTTTATTAAGCAGCGCTACCAGCGTATTGTATTCCTTTATAGGAAGCACGTTCGCTTTTTTGTTCGGCGTGATAATGTGCATATTTGCTTGTACAAATACCGGATACGCGTTTACCACTTCCGAGCTTGCCGTACAATCCACAAGCGCGACATTCGTTAGCTTCAAGTCGGCGATGTGGTGAGCAAGGAGATGCAAATCCATTTTATGCTGAGAATGATGAAGCACATCCTGCCATCGGGTCAGGTCCAGTCCGTTATGGTTGACAACAAAACGCTTGCTATCGGCAACGGCGCAAACGCGAACGTCAAATCCCTTGTTCAATAAAAACTGACGCTGCTGGTGCAGCTGCTTGAGCAACGTTGCTCCGATATTTCCGACGCCGACTACCGCGAGGTACAAGCGCTTCCGTTCTTCAAAAAACGCCTGGTGGATAACGTTAATCGCCCTTGTTTTGTTTTGTGAATCGGTGACGAATGAAATATTTCGTTCGGAGGAGCCTTGAGCAATTGCGCTGATATTGATGTTGTTCAACCCAAGCGATTGAAACACTTTACCCGATACGCCGGGGATTCCTTTCATCCCTTCACCGACGATTGCGATAATTGTTTGCGCGGGACGTTCGTCAACGGCGGTAACACCCGCGCTTAATTCATACGTGAACTCTTGCTGGATTGCTTTCCGGGCGCGCACAACATCCTGTGTTTTGACGGCGAAGCAAATAGTATGCTCGGAGGAGGCTTGAGAAATCAAAATAACATTTACTTTGTGCGAAGCAAGCGAGCGAAAGAGACGTTCTGCTGTTCCCGGCACACCTACCATAGCTATACCTCGTAAGTTTAGCAGGGTAACGTGGTCAATTGAGGTGATGCCTTTTGCAACGGGTTCCGCATCGCCTTGCGGTTTTCCTATCAGAGTTCCCGGCGCTGTGGGATTGAGGGTGTTTTTAATGTGGATGGGAATGTTTCTCGCGATCGCGGGAGCAATAGTAGCAGGGTGGAGAACCTTTGCCCCGAAGTAGGAGAGTTCCAGAGCTTCTTCAAATGAAACGGAGGGCAGGACAAACGCATCGCTCACTTCTCTCGGATCTGCGCTCAACACGCCATCCACGTCCGTCCAGATTTCAATAACGGAGACATTGAGAGCGGCGCCGAGAATTGCAGCAGTATAGTCCGAGCCGTTGCGTCCGATTGTTGTTGTTCTTCCATCTTCCGTAGAGCCGACAAAACCTGTAACGACAGGGATAGCGTTTCGTTGCCGGGATGTCCACACATTCTTAAAATAGGATTGAACGGCGGCATTCGTTTGCTCAAACAGAACTTCCGCGTGAGTGAATTGGTCATCAGTAACGACAAAATGACGCGCGTCAGCAAAAAGCGAGGGATGCTTGCGGTTGATGTAAGCAGAGATAATGAGCGCGGAGAGTCGTTCACCAAAGCTAGCTGTCAAATCTAACGCGCGGGGCGGGCAGTGGCGGAGAAGGTTCACGCCGTGGAGAATATCGTGTAAATTGTCGAGCAGTTGTTGAATTTCTGCAATGAGCGATTTATTGATTTTGCCGCCATGCAATTCTCTCGCCGCGCTCCAATGACGCTCGGCAATCGCGTCGAAAAGGGTATCATAATTATTACCTTCTTGCTCAGCAGCCCGGGCGCATTCCAACAGTCTATCGGTGATACCGTAAAATGCAGAGACAACAAGAATAATCCTGTTTTTTTTCGATGCTTCGAGCGCAATGTGCGCTGCATTTTTTATGCGTTCAGGCGTTCCAACGGAGGAGCCGCCGAATTTCATTACAATTGTTTTCATAGAGAGATTATCGCTTAAGGAGGTTACCCTGCTGATTTGACATTATTGGTAAAGATAGTAAATTCTTCAAGACTAACATAACGAGTCTTTTGTTTCTCACTATCTGTTTTGTTATTATTGGCATATCGAAAAGGTTAGAGCGGCAACTCTTTTGGAGTTACAATAGGCTCTCATCTATCTCATGACTGAATACAATTCGCTATTTTGATACACGATAACAACCATAATCGCTATTCTCTGTATAAATCTCGCATTGAACGTCAGCTTTCCCGCCTGATAGAAAGGAAAACGCCGGTTTGTGTTTACGAGCCTATTGACTACGTACTCAAAGCGGGAGGAAAGCGAGTGCGCGCCGTTTTGACGCTGCTTTCCTGCGAAGCGGTGGGGGGAACGCAACGCCGGGCTCTGCCCGCTGCATGCGCGATTGAAATTCTGCATAACTTCACGCTTGTGCATGATGACGTGATGGATAACTCGCCCCTGCGCCGCGGTCGCGCAACTGTTCATACGAAGTGGGATACCAATGTCGCCATCTTATCCGGCGACGAGCTTGTTGCCTACGCGTATCAATCGTTATTGAAAACGAAATCGTCTTCGTTTCTTGCTTTGATGACTTCGTTTACCAACGCGTTTATCGAAGTTTGCGAGGGACAAGGATTTGATAAAGAGTATGAACGACGCAGCGATGTTACCCTTGATGAATATTTGTTGATGATTGAGAAAAAGACTGCGCGGGTAATTTCCGCCGCGTGTGAGCTCGGAGCAATAGCGGGAAACGGAACGCGCCGTGAAATACAAGCGCTGCGAACGTTCGGGGAAGCGATTGGCATGGCGTTTCAAATCCAGGATGATGTTTTGGATATTACAGCGACAGAGCAAGAGCTTGGCAAGCCGATTGGCGGCGATGTGATGGAAGGGAAAAAAACATACCTCCTGCTGCGCGCCCTTCAACGGGCAACACCAAGCCAGCGAACAGTATTAGAGAGAGTGGTTCATAAACACAACATTCACAAACGTATGGTTCAACAAGTTCTCCACATCTATGAAGAAACCGGAGCGCTGGATGACGCTCGATACCGTGTTATTGATTATACTAGCGTCGCGCAGAACGCTCTAAAACAGCTGCAGTTTGGAAAATCTGTAGCGATGTTGCGATGGCTTTCTCAACGACTTCTTGAACGGAATTCGTAACGGCTCATGATTGAACGCGAAGTTACCATTAAGAACCGCGCGGGGTTGCACACCCGACCGGCAGCGACGCTTGTTAAAACAGCGGCTAGATTCAAGGCTGAATTTATGATTTTCAAGGACGGGATGGAGATCAACGGGAAAAGCATTATCGGCGTTATGACGCTCGCGGCGGAATTCGGCTCATCGCTCTTGCTGCAATTCGACGGACCGGATGAGAAGGACGCACTTGCCGCAATTGTTGATCTCTTCGATCGCGGATTTGATGAAGAACTTGGAATCACTTCTTAGCCTGACTGGAACGGTATGACTGAAAAAAAAGAGATTATCCTGAAAGGAATTGCCGCCGCGCCCGGTATTGCAATCGGGAAAGCGTACGTCTTCAAAAAAGAATTGCCGAGCGTTGAGCTGCGCGCTCTCGACGAAAGCGAAGTGGCAGGCGAGCTGGAACGGCTTGACCACGCTCTCGCAAAATCGGAAAAGGAACTGAATAAAATTCTTGTGTTCGCCGAGCAGAAGGTAGGAGAAGCGAAGGCGAAAATATTCGAAGCCCAGGTGATGGTGCTGCAGGATGCGTACCTGCTCGGAGCAATCAGAAAGAGAATTCGCGAAGAAAAGAAGAACGTTGAATATGTGGTAAGCGACGAGATTCAAAAGTATGCGAACCTGATGCATGCCGCAAGCAACGAATACATGCACGAGCGTGCCCACGAGATTGAAGATTTGAAAAACAGAATCGTGCGCAATTTGCAGCAACAGAAGCTGCTTTCGAAGCTTGATGGCTCGCCAATTGTTATTGCCCACACGCTGACCCCCGCCGATACGATGATTCTCAGCAGGAACAACATTCTCGCATACGGAACGGACGTTGGCGGCGTTACATCTCATGCCGCGCTCATCTCGCGCGCGCTCAAAATTCCTGCCGTTGTGGGAGCGGGAAGCCTGGGCTTGACGGTAGCAACGGGAGATATGCTTATCCTCGATGGCTATAGCGGCAACATTATCGTTCACCCGACGGAGGAACGGATTATTGAATACCAGCGTAAGCGTGAACATTTCTCAGCGTTTGAGGCGCAGCTTGCGGTTCTGAAAGATTTTCCTGCCATTACGTTAGATGGAAAATCGGTAGAGCTTTCAGCAAACATCGAGCTTACCGAAGAAATTGACTACGTCGTCCTTCAAGGCTCGCAGGGCGTAGGATTGTACCGCACCGAGACGCTCCTCCTGGGCAGAGACGATGTTCCTTCGGAAGAGGAACAGTACCGCGAGTATAAAATAATTGCAGACCGTATCTATCCCCAACGGGTCATCATGCGCACGTTCGATGTTGGCGGCGATAAATTGATTCCCGATATGGCGGAAGAGAAAAATCCTTTTTTAGGCTGGCGCGGAATTCGGATGATGCTCGATTATCCTGAGTTTTTCAAGACCCAGCTCCGGGCAATGCTCCGGGCAAGCGGGAAGAATAACGTCGCCGTCATGTTCCCGATGATCAGCAACGTGCAGGAAGTCCGCAAGGCGATGGCATGCTTTAACGAAGCGAAGAACGAGCTTCGCGCCCGCGGGGTGAGGTTTGACGAAAATATCCAGGTTGGCGTCATGATCGAGGTGCCTGCGGCGGCGCTGATGTCGGGGATCATTGCCCAGGAGGTGAAGTTCTTAAGCATCGGCTCCAACGACCTGACGCAGTACATGCTTGCCGTTGACCGTGGAAATCATTTTGTATCGGACCTCTACCACGAGCTTGAGCCTTCCGTACTTCACACGATCAAGTTTGTTATTGAGAACGGACACAGGAAAAACGTGTGGGTTGGCGTGTGCGGGGAGATGGCGAGCAACCCTCTCGCTGTTCCGGTGCTTGTCGGGTTGGGCGTGGATGAACTGAGCGTGGTGCCTTCGATGCTACCTGAAATAAAAAAGATAATCCGTTCGCTTCATTACGCAGAGTGTCAGCGTTTGGCGCAGACCGTTCTGCATTTCTCAACGGTAAGCGAGGTGGAAGAGTGCCTGCGCGACTACGTTCATCAACATTGCCCGGATATACCGCTTGCCGGAAACAACAACGTGATATAGGTTTTTTTCTCATTTTACAAGAGAGCTATGAGGCAACGCACAGCAATGGAGGACGTTAGCACTCTATTCATCAAAACATTGTTATTATCGTAAGGACAAAAAACAATACAAACGGGAGAAAACAATTATCAGTGATACGAATGTTTGTAACAGACGGGAAATCGTTTTACATTCAGGCAGAACGATTCCATACAGACTGCAACATCCCATGTTAGCAACCTGTTAAACAACACAATGACCATAACATCGAATAACCAATGAATACCTCAATTGAAACTGCAATACACAATTACGACCAATCCAACATGCGCAAGCTGTTGACGGATTTTCCAAAGCAAATTGAAGATGCCGTGCTTATCGGCGAATCGCTCGTGGCGCCCTTTCGCGTGCGTGCGTTAAATAACATCGTTCTAACGGGACTGGGAGGTTCGGCAATCGGAGGCGATTTGCTTCGCTCGTTTACCGCAGACCAGTTCTCTCTCCCGTTCAGCGTGAACAGGCATTACACGCTGCCCGCGTATGTTGACCAGAGAACAATGGTGATTGTCTCAAGCTATTCGGGCAACACGGAGGAGACCATTTCGGCGTATGAAGACGCAGTGCGGAGAAAAGCGAAAATCCTTTGCATCAGCGCGAACGGGGAAGCCGAGCATCTGGCAAAAAAATATAATCACCCGTATGTCAAGATTCCTGCCGGGTACCCGCCGCGCGCCGCGCTGGGCTACTCGTTTTTTCCGCTTCTCATCGTGTTCAGGAAGATGAAGCTTATCGAGCTTCAGAATAAGGATATCAAGGAGACGGTAAAGCTGCTGAAGGATAAAGCTGCGCTCTATAACTCGTTCGATGCGAAGAAGAATCCCGCGCTTAAGCTTGCCCACGAGCTGAAAGACAAGCTGGCGATTATGTACTCATCCACGGAGAAGTATGACGCAGTCAACCTGCGCTGGCGCGGGCAGATAGCGGAAAACGCGAAATCCCTGGCATTCGGGCATGTGCTGCCGGAGATGAACCACAACGAGCTTGTCGGGTGGAACGTGCTGAAACGGCACATGAAATCCATGAAAGTTATTTTCCTGCGCGATAAGGAAGACCACCGCCGCGTGCAGGTGCGCATGAAAATCATGTCCGACATCGTGAAGAAATATTCTCCCAACGTTGTGGAGGTATGGAGCGAGGGAAGCTCGCCGTTAGCCCGCATGTTCTCCCTCATCTACCTCGGCGACTGGGTAAGCTACTACCTTGCTCTCCTCAACGAAACCGACCCTACTCCCGTGAAGGTGATTGATTATTTAAAGGGGGAGCTTTCGAAGGTTTGATGCTCGATGTAACAGGATGCAAGATGTGAGATATGGGCTGTGGGATATTGGCGGTGAGCGGTGAACAGTGAGCAGAGAATGGGAAGCTTTCGAAGGTTTGATGCTCAATGTAACAGGATGCAAGATGTGAGATATGCGATGTGGGATATTGGCGGTGAGCGGTGGGCAGTGGGCAGTGGGCGGTGAGCGGTGGGTGGTGAGTGGTGAGCAGAGAGCAGAGAGCAGAGAGTAGAGAGTAGTGGGCTGTGAGCGGTGACAATAGAGCATAGAGTAGAGAGTAGGAAGGGAAATTGAGATATGTTCCGGAAAGAGGTGGTGTATTTCTCTGCGTTCTTTGCGCCTTCGCGATTTTAAGAGCGATGTAATGAATGAGTAGAATGATAGAAGAAAAAGAATAATAAAAGTGTTTCAGGATTCAAGTTTCAAGTAACAAGGAGAAATTGCCATGCCTCTTTTTGATGTAACATTAACGCGTTCATATATTGTAACTGTTAACGCAGAAGACGCAGAAACAGCCAAGCGTGGCACAGAGTTTTATCTTGGCAATCCACCTGATTTATCAATTGATGACGCACAAGCCATGAACGATAAATTCACAATTGAAAGAATGGAGATGGCGGTGAATGATGCGATAGAAATAAATGAAGTAAAAGGAAAGTAATATGCAATATGCCATTATTGAGGCTAAAATTTATCAATGGTCAGAGGGAAAAGGAAAAGTTAAACCAGACTATATTATCATGAGATTATATGATGGTGTATTTCTTGAGTGGCGGGATATCAAGCCTATAGGGGTTGAGGAAATAGATGGACAAATTGTATGCGATGGTAGCCTAGTAATACAGTCATATGATTATGCCGAAAAGATTATCACAGCCCTTGGGGGGACTGTTGGTTATGTCCGTTAACATCTTCAGACAATACATTAGTTACAAACCATAAGCAGTTAGATGCCGAAGAAAAGAAAAAGTAAACCAGCGCTGAAAATTGGGGAACCAGTAGCTGTCTATTCGAGCAAACATAAATCGTTGCCAAAGAATACAATTATCTGTGGTGACGCGTTAAATACGTTGCAAACATTTCCTGATGATAGTATAAATCTTATTGTTACATCTCCACCGTATGCAGACAGGCGAGAGAAAACTTACGGCGGTATTGCACCCGAAAAATATGTCGAATGGTTTTTACCTATTACAAATGAACTAAAGCGAGTGTTGCGTCTAGATGGTTCATTTGTACTTAATATTAAAGAAAAAGCGGAGAATGGAGAACGACATACCTATGTCCTAGAGCTAATTTTAGAAATGAGAAAACAAGGATGGCTCTGGACAGAAGAATATGTATGGCACAAGAGGAACTCATATCCGGGAAAGTGGCCCAATAGATTCAGGGATGCGTGGGAACGATGTATTCATTTCACAAAAAATAAGAAATTCGCGATGTACCAGGAATCTGTAATGGTACCCGTAGGGAATTGGGCGCAAAAACGGTTAAGCAAATTAAGCGATACTGACAAACGTCGTGACGAATCAAAAACAAAAAGTGGGTTTGGAAAAAATATTTCTAATTGGTTAAACAGAGAGATGGTTTACCCAACAAATGTTCTCCATCTTGCAACGGAATCTTCTAATACGAAGCATAGCGCTGCCTATCCAATTTCTTTGCCTATATGGTTTATTCGCCTTTTCACCAAAGAAGGCGACATAGTTCTTGACCCTTTTATCGGTTCAGGCACAACAGCGATTGCCTGTAAAGAATTGCAAAGGGATTATATCGGTATAGATATTTTGAAAGAATACTGTGAACTTGCAGAAGCGCGATTAAAAAAGAAATACCAACCTACACTTTTAGATATTAAAAACGAATCTGAATATCAAGACTAATTTGTATGCCTCAAATAAAAAGAAAAGAAGTTGTTGAATATGTAGAGAAAAATATTAGTAGTTTTCATCAGGCAAGGTTTAACAGTCTTGAAAGGTTGAAACTAAAAAATGTATTAAAAAGGAAGAATCCTTACCTATTTAAAGCAAAGAATATTCTTACAGCGCAAGATTTAATGAAAGCTATCCTCGATGCACATCTTTCATCTCAAGAAGAAACATTGTTTGGAGAGTTCTTAGAAGGTTTGGCAATATATGTTTGCCAAACGGTTTATCAGGGGTATAAATCTGCCTCAGCTGGCATAGACCTTGAAGTTGAAAAGGATAGTATCCGCTATATTGTATCTATAAAGTCAGGTCCCAATTGGGGAAATTCAGAGCAGATAAAAAAAATGAAGGAAAATTTCAGATCTGCCATGAAAACATTAAGGACAAGTAACTCTAAAATAAATGTAATTGCTATAAATGGGTGTTGTTATGGAAGGGATAATAATCCTCAAAAGAGTGAATATGTAAAATTGTGTGGACAACGATTCTGGGAATTTATTTCAGGAGATAATTTACTTTATTTAGATATAATAGAACCGTTAGGTCATAAAGCGAAAGAAAAAAATGAGATTTTTTTTGAATCCTATGCACAAATTCTTAATAAGTTTACACTTGAATTTATGAATGAGTTCTGTGTTAATGGCATAATTAACTGGAATAAACTTCTTCAATTTAATTCTTCAGCAGAAGTACCACCGAGGAAGATTTCTAAAAACACAAGCCCATAATCTCCTCAAAGAACATGAAGAACGCCTTGCCGAGGCGATGATAGCGACAGGCTGGGATGTTATTGCATCTGCTCTAAGTAATTTGAATAATGATTAGTGGATTACCCGCCGGAGTCGGGTAAGTCTCTAAAAGCATTACAAAACGTGAATAATAGGAGGTTGGCAAATATGGGAGCTTTTTATGGGGCTGTCTCAAAAGATAGTAGGCGCAACCTTCATGGTTGCGTTTCCAACTCAAAACCGCAGACATAAAGTCTGCGGCTACACTATAACCGGGCTTTTTAGACAACCCCTCTACTTTAAGTTTTTTTTGAGCATCTGTCATTCATCTGCCATCCGCCATCTGCCAAATTTGGTGTAAGTGGCAGATGGCAGATGATTCCTTGCCTGCAAAATCTAATAAAAGAAGTAACGAGATGGGAACTCCCTTCCTATGATAGATTGATAGGTTATTGAAGTTACGCAAAACAAATTTTTTCTCTACAACAACCCTAAGGGTGTCATGCTGAATCCGCCGCAGGCGGATGAAGCATCTCCGTACCTTAAAAATAGTACGAATTTGAGGGTTTGTCCGCCAAGGCGGATTCGCAGGCTCAGAATGACAATTTCCTTTTTGGGGCAGCTCGATTATAAGTAAAATTCGGGTTTTGCGTAATTTCAGTAGGTTATTCGTTATTTGTTCTCAAAATTTCATAACTGCCTGAAGCGTGAAACCTGAAACTAATCAGGGGTTGTCTAAATCCTACCGTAGGCTTGCATCCTGCATCTTACATCCTGCTTCCAATTTCCCGGATTTTTTCTTCCACAACCGTTTTCATCGCTGCATGGACTGAAGAAGAGAGCGTTTCTCCTGCCTCGAAATTTTCTCCTTCAATTCCGATGATTGTCATTGTTTGCGGAAGGTTGCCTAGAGCGCGGCAAACTTCAATAGCTTCCGCGAGGCTGAACGCGTGGGTGGAGTAGTGAAAGAACGCAGTGGGTATGGTTTCTTTGCGGGGGTTGAGGATGTGGATTGTTCCCGGCGGCGCGCCCGATGATACAGCGTCAATAATAATGACATGACGGTAGCCTTCCCATAGCTCCATTAAGGATGCGCCTTCACCGTTATGCGTCATCACATCAACGCGGGGAAGATGTTGTTGCTTTATCTGCTCTGCGACCAGTATCCCGATTGCATCATCCGAGCGAAAGTGATTGCCGATGCCGACGATAAGTATTTCTGATTTCTGATTTCTGAATGCTGATTTATTATCAGGATTGTTCTCTTGGCTATTCATGAATGAAATTGAGTTTTAGAAAATGTGTTGCGCAAGAGATACACGGATCGTAGTTGCGGATGGTTTGCTCGCATTGCCAGGTTAGTTTATCCGTGGGGAGATTGATATTGGCTTTCACATATTCCTTTAAGTCGCGTTCGATGGTTTTCTGGTTTTGCGAAGTCGGCGGAACGATTTTAGCGTTGACAATGTCTCCTTTTTCATCAAGCGTGTAGCGGTGGAAAAGAATTCCGCGCGGGGCTTCCGTGCAGCCCTGTCCGACGCCGGCTTTGATTTCAAAAGGCGCGGAAGGAGCATCAGGCATCTCATAATTCTTGATGATGCGAAGCGCTTCTTCTATGGCATATAACGTTTCCACCGAGCGGACGATGATGCCCTTAAATGGGTTATTGCACGTTTCGCCAAGCCCCACCGAGCGAGCGGTTTCCTGACATAACGGAGTCAGCTTATCAAAATTTAGCGAGTAACGGGCAAGAGGTCCCACGAAGTAGGAACCGCGGTTTTTCATCACCGAATGAAGCGCGTTGGAATGCTCTACATGCTCTTCGACAAAATGGTTTTCGTACTCGCGGATTGGAATATCGAGTCCTTTATTGGAGACTAACCTTCCCTCGTTAAACGGGTATTCATCCTGATGGCGTAGAGCGACAAATTCATAATCCTGCTCAAACTCAGGGAAGGGAAGCGTTGCAGTGAATTTTATTGTTTCAACAGCTACATCCCGCGCCCATTCCAAATTGGCGGTGAGCGAAGCAAGCTCTTTCTTTGTCGGCACACGGTAGAACCCGCCAACGCGAACGTTGATGGGATGAATTTCCCTGCCACCGAGGAGGGTAACAATATCGTTTCCTATTTTCTTCAAACGAAGGGCTTTTTGAACGATTTCCGGGTGGTCTTTCGCAAGCTGGATGACATCCTGATATCCCAAAAAATCAGGCGCATGAAGCATATAAACATGAAGCACATGGCTTTCTATCCACTCTCCGCAATAGATCAAGCGGCGCAACGCGCGAAGTTGAGCATCTAGCTTCACTCCGAAAATGTTTTCCATTGCATGAACGGAGCTCATCTGGTACGCAATCGGGCAGATGCCGCAAATTCGCGAGGTGATGTCGGGAGCGTCGGAGAATTTTCTTCCGCGCAGTAAAGCTTCAAAGAATCTTGGAGGCTCGAATATTTTAAATTGTACATCAGAAACGGAGCCATCCTTAATTTTTACGGTCAAAGCCCCTTCGCCCTCCACCCGCGCGAGGTAATCAACTTTAATCGTCCGGGAAGAATTAATTTTAGACTTCATGAAGCTCACTTTCCTTTCTAAACGCATCGGCGTAGGCATTAAACCCGCGGAAGCCCCTGACAATATCGTTTTCGGATATGCCGAGCTGTTTCCACCACTCGCTGAGAGAACCGGTGTTCGGTGTTTCTTTCGGTCCGAAACACCCGTAGCAGCCGCGGTGGTAGGAGGGACAAATCGCTCCACATCCCGCATGAACCACGGGACCCATACATGCAATGCCCTGAGCAACCATGACGCAGACGGTTCCGCGGCGTTTACATTCCATGCAGACACTATACGCCGGCGTGTTCGGTTTCCGCCCGTTGAGGAAAGCATTTAATACTTCGACGAGCTGGTATTTGTTGATGGGGCAGCCGCGCAGCTCATAATCTACAAATACATGGTCTGCGATAGGAGTTGATTTCGCGAGCGTTTCGATATATTCGGGCGATGCATAGACTGCCGAAATAAAATCTTTTACATCCTTAAAATTTTTTAATGCCTGAATCCCGCCCGCCGTTGCACACGCGCCGATAGTGATGAGTAATTTTGATTGTCTCCGTACTTGATGAATTCTTTCCGCTTCGTGGGGAGTTGTAATTGAACCTTCAACAAGAGAAATATCGTACGGTCCTTTCATTACTGCACGTGAGGCTTCCGGGAAGTTTGCTATATCAACTGCTCCAACAACGGAAAGAAGCTCGTCTTCACAATCGAGAAGGCTCAACTGGCATCCATCACAAGAAGAAAATTTCCAAACGGCAAGCTTAGGTTTTCTATGGTTTGCCATATTATAGCTCCCTTTTTGCAAACAATGATTTTATTTCGCTGAACGGAAAGACAGGTCCATCTTTACAGATAAATTCCGTTCCCCACTGGCAATGCCCGCACAAGCCAATACCGCATTTCATGTTGCGTTCCATGGAAATATAAATATCGCTTGCTTGCAAGCCGCGTTTTTGCAGCTCGGTAACAGTATATCGCATCATAAGTTCCGGTCCGCAGACCAGTGCCGTTGTATTTAACGGGTCGAACGGCGCTTTTGGAACGAGCGTCGTAACGACGCCAACGCTTCCTTTCCAGCCGGACATCGCGCGGTCAACCGTAATGTGAACATCTAAGTCGAACCGGGAGCGCCACCGTTCCAGCTCTTTCCGGAAGAGAATGTCGGCGGGGGTTCGCGTTCCGTAGAGGATGACAATTTTACCGAATTTCTCCCGCTGCGCCAACAACTGATATACTGCGGGGCGAAGAGGAGCCAGCCCGATTCCACCGGCAACGACAACAACGTCGTTTCCTACGGCTTCTCCAATGGGCCACTGTGTTCCATAGGGACCTCGCACGCCGAGGACGTAGCCGCGTTTTAATTTATACATCGCTTTGGTCACTGTGCCGACTGTACGGGTGGTATGAATGAGGGTTTTTGTTTTTGAAGGGTCGCCGCTAATGGAAATCGGAACCTCCCCAACGCCGAATACATACAACATGTTAAACTGTCCCGGCGAAAAGCGAAAGCCGTTCATCGTAGTTTTGGGAGAAAGCTCCAGCGTGAAGGTATCATGTGTTTCCCTGAGCACCCGTTGCACCACATACGGCGCCGGCAGCATCGGGTTGGGAACAGGGTTGGTCATAACAAGCCTTTCATTTTTCATTACCGTAAATATCTAATAAGCGAATACGGGTCGCCTCTAATCGCTGCTCCATGATATGGGCAAAGCGTTTCAGCAGCTCATATCCCAGGTGGTGATCGTCTTCGCATTTTTTTCTCAGGCATTTTCCATCGAGGGCGATTGCGCGGGTAAGCTCAATTGCGCGCGCGTCAAAATGCCAGTTATAGGGTGGGATGAGCCACGACCAGCCGAGGACTTCGCCCTGCTCAACCGTATCAATGATGACAGAGCCTCGTTCAGCGCCATACGCTTCGACGGCGACTTTTCCCTGGCGAATAATGTAAAACCAGTTTGCTTCTTCATCTTCACGGAACAAATACTGTCCCGGCTCGAACCGAACATTTGAGGCGCAGCCTGTTACCAGCCGCAGATAGTCTTCGTGAAGCCCTTGTAAGAACGGATGTTCTGATAGAATGTGTTCTAGGTTTTCCATAGCTGATCCTTACACCGATATTGTTGATGAGACGATTTGTTTACTACGTTGAATTGCCCGGACTTCTTCAGTCATATCAATCCCGACCGGGCACCATGTGATGCACCTGCCACAACCGACGCAGCCGGATGTTCCAAACTGGTCAATCCAATTAGCAAGCTTGTGAGTCATCCATTGACGGTATCTTGCCTTGACTGAGGGGCGAATGCTCCCGCCGTGGATATACGAGAAATCCATCGTAAAGCATGAATCCCATTTGCGCCAACGTTCTGCATGTTCTCCTGTCAAGTCGGTCACATCTTCAACGGTTGAGCAGAAACAGGTCGGGCAGACCATTGTGCAGTTTGCACATGTAAGACACCGCCTGGCGACTTCATCCCAACGCGGATGCTCGAAGTTTTCTTGCAATACTTGCTTGAGATTTAGTGTGTCTAACGTTCTTCCCATCGTGCCGGCAGCCTCTTGAACGCGGCGTGTCGCTTCTTCAACAGATTTTTTTTCAGCGTGTGGGAGAGAAAGTTCATTGACGACCTCTCGACCCTGTTCACTGCCTGTCTCAACGATGAAATAATGTTCCCCGTTGTTCACGACTTCCGTAAGCGCGAGGTCGAAACCGCTCGTCGCTTTCGGTCCTGTGTTCATTGAGCTGCAAAAACATGTTCCTCCTGCCTGCGTGCAGTTTACTGCAATGATAAAGAGCCTATTGCGAATGGCGTCGTAATGCGGGTCAGTGTATTCGCCGGTACAAAATATTTTATCCTGGATGCTGAGAGCGTGAAGCTCGCAGGAACGGACGCCGAGAAATGCGTATTTGGTTAATGGGGAGTGGGAAGAAGGGAGT
>SCUC01000666.1 GCA_004322375.1 Bacteroidota bacterium | reverse complement strand
TGCCCGTTACGGCGATACATTCGGTACGGTTGAAACACATGCTGATTTTGAAATCAATGATATTAAGGAGTTGCTCCAAATTGTTGATTCGGAAAATGGCAGGGGCGTGCAACAATGATTCTTGGCATCGGCATTGACGTAGTGGAGCTAAGCCGGATGAGGGAACTCATAGGCAGGTGGGGCGAGCGTTTCGTTAATAAAGTGTTCACCCAAAGAGAAATCGAGTACGCTTCCTCGAAGGCGGACGGGACGCAACATTTTGCCGGAAGATTCGCCGTGAAGGAAGCGGTTGCAAAGGCGCTTTCAACGGGGTGGAGCGGCGGATTCCGGTGGAAGGACGTCGAGGTGACAAACGATTCATCGGGAAAGCCATCGGTTCAGCTGTATGGCACGGTGAAGGAATTACTTAAAGGAAGCAACGTGCTTGTTTCGATTTCTCATTCGGAACATGTCATTGTCGCAATGGCTGTTATTGAGAGAGTGGAGAAAAGTGTATGAACATTGTTTTTCCAGTGGAATTTTACTATTATTACACGGTACTATTACCATAGCGAGCCACACATCATGAAACAAGCAGGAATAAAAAAGTTGTACTATTCGATTAGCGAAGTGAGTAAAATCACGGGATTAGAACAGTACGTGCTACGATACTGGGAGACGGAGTTCGAGCAGCTGAAACCTGCGAAGAACCGCGCCGGCAACCGGATTTATACCAACCGGGACATCAAGCTGATTCTAGAAGTGAAACGATTGCTTCGCGACGAGCGTTATACCATCGAAGGCGCGAAGCATGTGTTGAAGACGTTCATCCCCGAGGGCGATGCAAATCCTCAGCTTGAGCTTCTCAGCGACGCGCCAATGCTCGCAGAGCAATCCGCCGTACGTCCTAACAACGGCGATAGCCGCGTGCAAACTGATTTGGTGGAAATGAAACGGTTTTTGGAGGAGCTGCTGGTAAGGCTTACGTGAGCTGGTTAACTGGTTGATTGGTTAATTGGTTAATTGGTGAGTGGTGAGTAGTAGGGATGCAAGATTTACGATTTAAGATGTACGAGGCAGGATGCGATGTGAGATGTGAGATATGAGATATGAGATTTGTGATGTGTGATATACGAATTAGAATTCTGGCATCTCGTAACGGATAACGTTTTTTACTTTTACATTTTGAATTTTGCATTGAAACACCGGAACGTAGCGCAGCCCGGCTAGCGCACTTGCTTGGGGTGCAAGGGGTCGCGGGTTCAAATCCCGCCGTTCCGACCATGTAGGGCGAGTCGCTGACTCGCCTTTTTTTATTTTTATAAAAATTCATTCCCTGCACCTAAAAACCTGCTTTTTCATAAAATAGGTATTGACATAGGAAATGTTGATATTGATATAGCACATCACGGCTCATTGTACCCGCCTATACACAAAGGCAACCTATAACATTCACACAGGTTTGCAGGAGGCTCCCGCAATAGCGGATTGTAAACCTTTCTCGAAACATTCATACCAAGCATTTTCGACCGGGTTCGATAGTTAGCCGATAGTAACACACCAGAAGAAAGAATTGATGAAACAACAGATAATGACTGAAACTACCATGGACATTGAAACGACCATTGTCGGTGAGATTGAATGGCAGAAGTGGCTTACAGATTATACTGCGTTACGCAGCAAAGCATTCTTGCGCATTCTTGAAGAAACGAAAAGGAAAAGCTAATTATGGTTACCACAATCATCATATCAAATACCCGCGAATGTCACATCACAATTACTCACGATGATACTGATCCGGGAGCGTGGGTTGTTCATTGCTCAAAAAAAGGTTTATTGATTGAAAAAAACCTCACCACCGATTGGTTCACAAATAAAGAACAAGCCGTGAAATTTGCCGACGTGATGAAACGGCTGCCGGATAAAATGTTCAACTCACATCTTACCAAAAGAAATAAAAGCGATGCCGACAACATTCAATAACCACGAGCACCGCCGCGGAAGCTACCTTTCGCTACAAGAGCTTGAAGCGGAAGTGAACGACACGCTCCACGGTTTCCGTTCAATCCGCTTTATCCCAAACGAACAACGCCCGGAACACGCGAGAGTAATTTTTTCTGTCCCGCCTTCAAAGCCGGCGCATCAACCTGATGAGTCGGGTCAATGGCAGGATAACGGGGGCGAAGGATGATGAACGCTGGCGGGATTCAAGATTTTCGGAATTTTAGAATAACGAAAGTCCGTGACTGGACGCCGAATAAAAATTTAATTTTTTCTTTATGGTGGAAGAAAGCGGCGCCTTCGTTTAAAGCCGTAGCAAAGAAAATTTGGAGCATAGTAATGCGCTTCTAAGAAGCGTTGGTTGACGCTGAAAACCCGGGAGGTTTTCTCTCTTTTCTCTAGTGAATTATTCAATTCACTTTTTTGTTGTCTTTCCGCGATTTTTGCATATTGTATGAAATTTTCGCGGAATGCGAATTTGTCGTTTGTCAAGGATATGCAAACCACAGAAAACTCGTATCTATAATCAAATCATATAACAAGTTCCCATGCCTGAGCAAACTATTACCTGTCCCAAATGCGGACAGAAAATTGAATTAACGGAAGCCTTCACACATGAAATCGAGGAGAAGCTGCGCGCAACGTTTCAATCTGAAATAAAACGCAAAGAGGCAGAGCACCAACAAGCGATAGAAGCGGCGAAGAAAGAATACCGCGATGCATATACAAAAGAGGTAGAAAAAATTAAAGCGCAGGCACAGCAGCAGGCGAAAGATTCTCTGGATGTTGAGATAAAAGATTTGAAGTTGCAGCTTCAAGCGAAAGCAAAGCAGCTTGAAGAATCGCAGAAGCAAGAGCTGGAACTGAGGAAACGACAGCGCGAGCTTGAGGAGCGGGAGCAAAACTTAACACTGGAAGTCCAAAGAACGCTTGACAAGGAGCGAACAAAAATATGGGAGGATGCCTCCAAACGCGCAGCCGATGAGCAGCAGATGAAAATGCTTGAGAAGGAGAAGCAAATTTCCGATATGCACAAGCAGGTGGAAGAGATGCGGCGGAAAATCGAGCTTACCTCACAGCAAGCGCAGGGGGAAGTGCAGGAGCTTGAACTGGAAAGCATCTTGAGCGCGGCATTTCGTTTCGATACGATTGCGCCGGTCGCGAAAGGCGTTCGCGGGGCAGACGTTATGCAAGAGGTACGCGATGAAAATGGGACAATATGCGGCAACATCATCTGGGAATCGAAGCGGACAAAAGCGTGGAGCGACGGGTGGATTCTAAAATTGAAGGATGACCAGCGTGCAGCGAAAGCGGAACTCGCCGTCATCGTAACTACTGCGCTTCCGCCTGAGATAAAGACAATCGGTTTAGTGCAAGGCGTGTGGGTAGCGAATTTCGCTTCTGCCATCGGGCTTGCAACGGCGTTGCGCGCCAATCTTATCCAGCTGGCATACGCGAGGTATTCGCTCGCCGGGAAAAACGATAAAATGGAGTTGATGTATAACTATCTTTCGGGACCGGAATTCAAGCAACGCGTAGAGGCGATTGTTGAGTCATTCACATCCATGAAGAACGACCTTGAATCGGAGAAACGGGCAATGGAAAAAATATGGGCAAAACGTGATAAGCAAATCGAGCGCGTCATTCAAAGCACGGCGGGAATGTACGGAGATTTACAAGGAATCATCGGGAAATCGCTGCCGGAAATAGAAGCACTGGAGTTTCCTGAAGATAAACTACTTCTTTAGTAGAAGCATATTAGTTGTGAGTGGGTAATGGCGAGTAAGTGGTAGGTTGTAGGTGATAGGTAGTAGGGGGCAGACAATGTCACTTTGGGAGGGAGTTCGTGCTCCCGACCGACGCACTGATGCAAGATGTAGGATGCAAGAATAGTTTCAATCTTCAGGTTTCATTCATCATGCCTGAAACTTGAAGCCTGAAGCCCAACCACAAACTACAAACAAAAAGCTACAAACCACAAACACACACCACTCACCACATGACTAGTGAGAGAGTTCGCGTATTCTTTTCCTCGCTTGCTCGATGAGCTGGTCTTGTTGGGGCGTTGCGAACGCCAAAAATTTTTCATAGCACTCCACGGCAAGCTTGGTTAATCCTCTTTTCTCAAGCAGAACTCCTTTATTATAGTAGGCAGAAGCGTGGGTGGGATTGCGCTTGATTGCCTGATTGAAATTGTCCACAGCATCTTCAAAGGAATTCAACTTCGCGTAGCATAAGCCTCTATTATAGTAAGCGCTTGCATACGTTGAATCGAGGTTGATTGCTTTGTTAAAATCGGCAAGCGCCTTATCATAATTATTCAAACGGTAATACGAAGAGCCGCGGTTGTAATACAATTCCTTATTCGTGCTGTCTGTTTTCAGGATGTTAGAAAGAGCGGTGAGAGCGCGGTCATAATTTCCTTGCATATAGTAGGTGTTGGCAAGATTGTGAACAACTACTGAATTTGTGGAATCTATGCTGCGGGCTTGTTCATAATCGGCAATAGCCAGATCATAGGCTCCTTTTTTCGCATACGCTAATCCCCTCCCGATGAGGGCATACACCGAGCGTGGGTCTAACTGGATCGCGCGTGAGAAATCCATGATGGCGGCGTTATGGTCGTTGTTGGAATAATAAGCATTGCCTCGTTCATTATAGTAATCTGTTTCTGTTGGCTTCAGTCGTATCGCGTCGGTGAGGTCGCTGATGGCGCGTCCCCAATTCATTTGTGCGATATACATTTTTGCGCGCCGGTAGTACGAGTCAGTATCATTAGGGTTAAGTGCGATTGCTTTTCCATAATCGGAAATCGCGAGATCGTAGCTTTGCCGCTGCCGGTAAATATTTGCCCTGCCGGAGAAGGCGGACGGCTTTGAGGGGTCAATCTCGATAACACTTGTGAAATCGCGAAGAGCGTTATCGAAATCGTTTTTCGCGACATACAGCGCTGCCCGGTTGTTTAGCGCCTCGGCAGAACGGGGGTCAAGCTTTAACGCTTTTGAATAATCCGTAAGGGCATGTTCGTAATCCCCTTTTTTAAAATAAGCAATTCCGCGAAACGTGTAATTATCCGTGTTCGATGGGTCAAGAGCAATGACTTTGCTGAATTCAGAAATCGCAACACTGTAGGCGTTGTTCTTCAACGAGATGAGAGCGTTGCCCGTCATGGCGTCAATAAAATTTGGTTTTAGCTCAAGCGCTTTTGAGAAATCTAAATAGGCAAGCGAGTCCATCCCTTTATTCTGGTACGCGTAGCCCCGATTATAGTAGAACTCCGGCGCGGGTTGTTCCCACTCAATCAACTCGGTGAGAGTTTTAATTGCTTCATCCCACTGCTTGTTCTTGAGATACTCCTGCACTTGCTTTTGCGCGAGTCCCGGATTTTCAACAACCTGCGCGTACGTGCCGGAAGAGAATAACAGGGCAGAAAGGACTAAAACCGCCATAATAGA
>SCUC01000665.1 GCA_004322375.1 Bacteroidota bacterium | reverse complement strand
GAAGCAATCTCCCTTCTTGCTTCAGACGATGAGCGGGGATAATACGGATTTTTCCATGAACTTCACGCCAAAGATGAATGTGGAGACTCTCATTCAAGGCTATAAGGAAACACTGTATAAAATTTATTCTCATAAGGAGTATTACTCCCGGATAAAACATTTCTTACAAAACTATAAACCGAAAAATAAAGGTACGTTTCGTCTGCAGTTGAATACGCTTTCCGCGCTGTCGAAATCTATGGTGCTGCTGGGAATGATTCGGAAGGGGAGGTATCAATTCTGGAAGCTGTTTATGTGGTCGCTCTTCCGCCGTCCCCGTCTATTCCCGGAGGCGATAACGCTGGCAATTTATGGTTTTCATTTCCGGAAGGTGTTTCTACAGAATATGGGGTGAGTTGTTCCTGAGTGATGTAAAACGCAGAGACGCGGAGTGCGCGGACGCTTTAATACGTCATTGCGAACGCTGATAATAGCATTTGCAAAGGTTTTTTCCTCGTTAGAATAATGGTTGTCTTTTAAGGTTATCTTAAAATGCTTTTATCATTCCCGCGAAAGCGGGAATCCAATCATTCTCTCGGTTTTTACGGACAATGATTGGATACCTGCTTTCGCAGGTATGACAATGGGGCTTTTTACCAGGGCGTCATGAACCATTTCATGACGCTTGCACCTCATCAAGAAAATTAGCTTGTTATCCGGGTGTTTGTGTTGTGGTGTGGACCACGGCACCCTAGGATAGGGTCATCTAATATTTTCTTTGTCTGATATTTTTACTATCAATCACGGTAAGGTAATTTTCAAATATTATTTCGGTTGAACGTATGATGTGAAGAAGGTATTCAGCCGGTTCTTCGGGTGTAAATTCTTTAAGCCGCAGAAATATGACTCCACCTTTCGGTTTATGCCCGTACTTATATATCAGCTCACCATAGTCTTTATCAAAAGTGATGATGGTTCGTGATTCTTGCACAGCTAATGTAATCACCTCTACATCTGAAATGCTCGGGCATTCAAACCCGATGAACTTTGTATCGTAGCCAGCTTCTTGTAATATCCTGACGCTAGCGACCGGAAAATTTTCGTTAGCCAAAAATTTCATCAATCCTATTTTTCCTGCAATTCAATCAGAAGTCCATCTTGCATGCACTCTTGCACGTAAGCAAAAAGGGCTTGCAAATCCTCTTTGGTCAATCGGGGATAGTTCTCCAACACTTGTTGTTCTGTCCAGCCTGCGGCAAACAAGCCAAGCAGAAACTCAACCGATAGCCGGGTCCCTTTTATGGTAGGTTTACCTACTAACACAGATTTATCTGAGTGAATGTGTTCTTGCCATTGCATAATCAATACCTATCATAAATGTACCAATATTCACGTAATGATAAAAATCGGACTGGACAGTTCAACGATTCGCTTACAGCTCGTAGAGTAGAGAATCCCATCCTACCATTCATTTCAACCCCGAGGAATCCCTATGGGATTGTCTCAAAAGCTAATATGGTTCTGACGATTGCAGACTGAGTAGAACCACGAGAGTTCCAGACTGCGAGGACGCAGTCTGGAGCATAAAGTCCTGTCCTACCAGTCATTCCAATCCTGAAGGGTCCTTTGGCATAATCCCAAGTTCGAAACCACAAACTTGAAACC
>SCUC01000664.1 GCA_004322375.1 Bacteroidota bacterium | reverse complement strand
CGAAGCAAGTTATATCGAGGGAAACGGCTGTGGGCTTGGGGATTGATTGCCCTGTTTCTTATTGCTGCGGGAATAGGTTTCAAAATGGGAAGGGATGAATCGAATCAAAATATGCTCTCAATGAAGCGGAATTTTTACGGAATGCTCCGGATTGGAGAGTATGACAAATACGGGGAGAAGCTGAAATACCGGATTATGAATCATGGGAACATTCTTCACGGGATGCAATATCTTAATCCGTTGTTCTCAAAACTTCCTACGACATACTATGCTGATGAAGGGGGCTTAGGGTATTGTTTTCAATATTACCCTAAACCGGAGAGCATTAGAATAGGGGCAGTCGGGTTAGGAGTTGGAACCATTGCCGCATGGACTCGACCCGGGGATTATTTGAGGATTTATGAAATCAACCCGGATGTCATCACGCTGGCGAAGGAATATTTTACCTATCTATCACAAGCAGAAAGCAAGCTAGATATTGTTCTGGGTGATGCTCGTCTTTCGTTAGAAAATGAGCCCTCTCAACAATTCGATATTCTTGTTCTGGATGCATTCAATAGCGACTCACCTCCTGTGCATCTTCTCACAACTGAAGCATTTAAAATATATCAGCGACATATCAAACCGGATGGCGTGATCGCCGTACATATCAGCTGCAGGTATCTCGATTTCTATCCCGTTGTCGCAAAGGCGGCTGAGCAGCTCTCTGTGGAGTGCCGGATGATTGATGATGAAAACCCGGAGAATGACATGCACAGAAAGGAGTCAACCTGGGTGTTAGTTTCAAGCAACCTCGAGCTTCTCGATAATCAAGAAGTGTTGAATGTTACCGTTGCTTCACCATTGACGAAAGAAATACTTCTCTGGACTGACGATTATTCTTCCATCCTTCCAATCTTCGAATGGTGAGGTAATAAAAGCTTTTGAACAACTTCCCAATTGTCATGTTGAGCGTAGCGACCTACGGTTTGTAGAAAACATCTCCGTGCCCCCTAGATTTGGAGATTCTTCTCTCCGAGCCGTAGGCACTCTACCTCGTTCCGTTCAGAATGATAAAATATGGTTTTGCAAAGGTTTCTAATAATAAAACTTGAGAAAACACGTATCATAAAGCATTTTTCAAGTTGTCAATATTGTTTTTTTTAGTTTTCTGTATTGACTTTAGATAAAAAAAAGGCTATATTCACACAGCAGATATTTCACTAATTCTATAACGTTCATAATTAAGAGGTTTTTTATGCGACGAAAATTTATCTTTTGCTTACCGTTCCTTTCCATTCTTCTTCTAAGCATTGCGTTAATTGCGAGCTTAGGATATGCACAAAAGAGAGATCTTTCCACGTTTACGAATAACGGCGCCCCGCGTTTTATTGTTTCCGGTAGCGGCGATACGCTGTTTACCGAAATACCGACTTCGATCATTAATCTCGCTCATGGCACTACCGCCTGGGGCGATTTTGACAAAGATAATGATTTAGATATCCTTGTCACCGGCATCGGAGACCGAAAAGATGAATTTGATTCTCTCTCCACTCACTATTCTATTATTTATCGTAATGATGATTGTGTGTTTACCGATATTAACGCAGGCTTACCCGGCGTCAATAACAATGACGGTCCTATCTGGAATGATTACGATAACGATGGAGATCTCGATATCTTTATCGGTGGCGGCACTTATTCTAACGGACAATACACACCCATCAGCAAAATCTTCAACAACGATAATGGCGTGTTCACCGATATTCATGCCGGATTGCTGGGCCTTATCGGAACTGCCGCCTGGGGAGATTTTGATAATGATGCAGACCTTGACCTGCTTACCACCGGCTCACCGGATGTTGGCGCAACGTTCGCGACCCGGTTCTATCGAAATGATAACGGGGAATTTACCGAGATCATAACACCAATTCCCGGAGTTTGGGGGGCATCCGCCGCGTGGGGCGATTATGATAATGATAAGGATCTTGACCTCCTCCTCACGGGATACGGCACAGAAGGGGTAACATCCAGAATTTTTCGTAATGACAACGCTACCTTTGTTAATATCAACGCTCCTCTTGCTCAAGTGAATTCCTCATCGTCAACCTGGGGCGATTACGATAGTGACGGCGATTTAGATATTCTCATAACAGGAGATTTGTATGGCGAGATAAATGCCTACACTGCTATTTACCGTAATGACGGCGGCTCTTTTGTTGAAACGAATCCCGGGATTGAGAACATCGGATGGGGCCAATCACGATGGGTAGATTTTGATAACGACGGAGACCTGGATATTTTTGTTTCGGGGAAAAGAAATGATGACAGCCTTCTTACCAAAATCTATCGAAATGACGGCGGCGCGTATGTGGACATTGGGGCAGACCTGCTGGGAGTGTACTACACAGGAGCCTCATGGGGCGATTGTGATAATGATGGCGACCTTGACCTCCTGTTAATTGGCTTCACAAAGCTAACAGGTGTGTATGGTCCTTCCGCACCTTTTACCAAGCTCTATAGAAATAACACCGTTGTCAATAATCTTAAGCCTACGGCACCGGGAGCCTTGAGCATAGCACCTCAGGGAACGAATTCAGTTCAACTCCAGTGGAGTTCAGCGTCTGACGCAGAAACTCCACAGAATACACTAACATACAACTTGCGAGTGGGAACAAGCCCGGGTGGTAATGATGTTATTTCAGCTTCCTCGGATGAAGCTACAGGTTTTCGTCAGGTTGCGCGAGGCGGCAACATCAAGCAAAGCACAGACTTCATTCTCAATGACCTTGAAATAGGAACCTACTACTGGAGTGTACAAGCAATTGATAATATGTACACAGGTTCTACGTTTGCTAAAGAACGTATTTTTGCCGTAACGGAGGAAGGAATAGAGGAAGTAACTTACCCGAGATGGCAATTGGTATCGTTGCCGTACACCTACAGCGATACGCACACAGAAACAATTTTCCCGGGTGCTGTGTCTCATGCTTTTTCTTTCAGCGAACAATCAGGATATGTTATTGCCGATCAGTTGCAAAATGGCAATGGCTACTGGTTAAAATTTGCTTCTTCTCAGTCGCCATCCTACCCTGTAGGAAATAGTCTCGCAACATTAGATGTGCCGGTGAATTCGGGATGGAATATTATCGGTTCAGTTGATCATACGGTAAGCTTACCGGATGATGCGATAATCGAATCAAGCATATTTTCTTACGGTGAGAACGGTTACGAAATCGCCGCTTCGATTGAAAAAGGAAGGGGTTACTGGGTAAGAACAAATGCGGTGGGGGTTATTCAACTTGGCGCCAGCGCAAAATCGGGTTTGAGTGACGTCAATGTTTCAAACGTAAGCAGTCTAACAATTGCCGATGCATCAGGTGCGCGACAAACTCTTTACTTTGGAGAAAATCGTTATTCTACCCGCGAACTCCGAAAATTCGAAATGCCGCCTCCACCACCCGCGGGAATATTTGATGCACGGTATGGTTCGCAGCGTATGATGGAAGTTGCAGAAATCGAAGAAACGAAAACACAGTTCGTGAATATCACGACTGAGAATTATCCTGTTACCATTAC
>SCUC01000073.1 GCA_004322375.1 Bacteroidota bacterium | reverse complement strand
ACCGGCGGCAAGCGCGCCGCCGGCATCGCTTGCCGCCGGTTGAATGAATATCTCTTTGAACGGAGTTTGTTGAAGAACTTTTGCATTCGCAACACAATTGAGCGCTACTCCTCCCGCCATGCACAGATTAGGAAGCTTCGTTTCGTTATAGATATGGTTTGCCATTTTGACGACAACTTCATCCGTCGCTTTTTGGAGGCTCGCGGCAACATCCTTATGAAATTGCTCCAGTTTCGATTCTTGTTCCCGGACGGGCTTGCCAAACAAATGCTCAAACTTTTTTCCTGTCATTCTTAGCGCGCGGTCATACACAAAATACTCCATATTCAGACGGAAGCTGCCATCCTGCTTCACGTCTATGAGATTGTTCATGATGAGGTCGTAATAACGCGGAGCTCCGTACGGGGCAAGTCCCATCACTTTGTATTCTGCGCTGTTCACGCGAAAGCCGAGGTAATACGTAAACGCCGAGTAGAGTAATCCGAGCGAATGTGGAAAGTAAATGGTTTTAAATAATTGTATGTCGGTATCGCGCCCGATTCCATACGTTGTAGTGTCCCACTCGCCAACTCCATCCATAGTAAGGATAGCAGCCTCTTTGAATGGCGACACGAGAAACGCGCTTGCTGCATGAGAGATATGATGTTCGGAAAAATGAATGGGACCCTCGTAATCAAGCTTCTCGCGAATTGTTCCCGGAACCCACATCTTTTCTTTTAACCACACAGGCATTGCTTTTAAGAAGGAGGGAAGGCTGAGGGGCCATGTCGCAAGGTAAGTTTGAAGGATTCGGTCAAACTTGGTAAACGGCTTATCATAAAACCCCACGTAATCAACATCCTTGATGCTCATGCCCCCTTCTTTCAAACAGTATTGAACTGCGTTGATAGGAAAATCCGGGTCATGCTTCTTCCGCGTGAAGCGTTCTTCCTGCGCTGCAGCAACAAGCTTTCCGTCCTGCACCAACGCGGCGGCAGAATCATGATAATAGCAAGAAATACCCAGGATGTTCATTCTTCAGTTTTCGGTTTACTGTTTATCATTTTGATTTATGGTTTGTGGTTCTTTCTCTGTTCTATACTCATATCGCACATCCCATATCCAGCATCAAGTATCCAGCATCTTTTCAAATTAAAACTGTCGTTGTGCCTGTTCAGGCGTATGCTGAATAGGTTCTTTATCCATCCAGTACGATTGTTGATTTGTGAATTTCCGGCGAAGGAGGTCTTTCCCAAGAAATGCAAGAACGATTGCTCCAATTCCGAAGGCGATGGTGTATGTAAGCGTGAGCAGGATGCGGGTATTCAACCAGCCTAACGCATGTGCAAATGCCATCCACCATTTTTTTAGAGTTTTGAATATTGAGTTCATAGGATACTTCATCGGGAAAGCATGGCAAGCAATCCCCTTGCTTCACTGTTATTCGGGTTAAGCTGGAGAGCAAGCTTTAAATTAGTGATAGCTTTCTCGCTGTTCCGGTTTGCTACATAGGCAGCTGCAAGAAAATATCTTGCCACCGAACGATCCCCCGCGCCCATTTCAGTGGAAGAGCGTTCGTTCTTAAAGACAGCTTCAAAATGCTCGATGGATTTATCGGTCTGTTGTGTATCATAGTACAACATTCCTAATCGCACATGAACGAAGGGAGATTCATCGAGAGTAAGAGCGTGGTGATACCATTGTTCGGCTTTTACAGTGTCGTTCATATTCCTATACATGTCGCCCATATACATAAACGGTACATAATAATACCACATGACTTTCGATTCAGCGTAATATTCTTTCGCAGCGTCGGCATAGTTTCCTTGCTTGCTGTACCATTCGGCAAGCTTGCTCCGTGCCTTCGACCATCCGACACGCTTGTTTACATAGTCAACAGCAAGCTCGGAAGCTTTGTCCGTGATTGGATACTTTGGTTTTGCATTTTCATTTGGGACAAAGGGCCAACGATGCGTTAGCTCAAATATACGAAAATTTGCCGCTTCTAAATCAAAACGGGTAACACCCGAAAAGGATTTCAATTCTTCATCGCTCACTTGACGTTGCTTGTTCCATTCGCTTTTAGAAACGAGAACGTCGTTTGCTTCAATTGCCTGGAAGAATGTTTTTGCGAGCAAGAAATATCCGTCAAAATTCGGGTGGAGATGTTCAAGCATGAGATTTGTGCCTGTGACGCCGTTCGGCGATTGTTCTTCGAAAATTTTTTCCGCATCGGCTAAGGGTATGGAGAATTCGTTACAAAGGCTTCTAACGAGCGCATTGAAGTCGGATGAGGCTCGAAAGCGTAACCCATCGTAATCGCGTGCTTTTATATATTCATTCTTTGCAGAGGCGTAATCGCTTAGTTTATCATAACAGCGTGCGAGTGAATAGTGGGCATCCGCCTGCATCGTATCGGTTGCAATAGCTTTGCGATATGATTCAACAGCTTGTGAGAGATTGTCCACTTGTACGAATGTTGCTGCTTCTTTCATGAGTGTGCGCCACTGCTGTTGCTGCGCTTCTGGTGTTTCTTCATCAAAAATGCTCAAGAGCGGTTTTTGGTCACGGAGATTGCTTGTGAGGGTGCTGAGAATAAGCGGGATGCGGTGTTCTTTACAAAACGAGATAAGTTCTCTTAGATTTGCTTCAAAATTCTCTTTAGCAATCAAATACGATGAGCTATTGTGTGCTATTGTTTTCTCGCCAACCATTGCTTCCATGAGTGTTGCGTTCTGAGGCGTCGTTTCTTCACGGAACATTGATTTCAAGCTAACCATGCCATCGCGCAGAAGCAAGAACAGCCGAAGTTCTCTCAGCTTGAGGTAGAGGTTGATCATCCCTCTCCACTGACCAAGATATTCCGTCGAGCCGACGCCCATCGCGCCGTAAAATTCGTTGTGACCGACATACACGACATACGCGTCGGGAGAGTAATCAGCTAACTCCTTGGCAAAATCTACAACGGTATAGCTGTTCGTGGCGGCAAGTCCGCAATTGATAACTTCGACATTGTATTGAGGAAGCATCTGTTTCAATCTATCTTGCAGTAAACGAGGTGCAGTAGCGTTGTAATCGAAAGGATATCCTGCCATTGTTGACTCGCCGAGCATGAAAACCCGCTTTGTCGTTGGTTTTTTTTCAATCTCAAACAGGTCATCATACGCTTCGGGGATACCGACCCCTTTCTGCGAGAAATATCTCCGCGCAACCTCACGATTGAGCGTGTAATATTCTTTGCCGAGAATTGTCGTTTTCACGACAAGGTCAAGATTCCCTCCGTACTCAAAATATCGAAGCGTTAGCTCGGTTCCAACGAGCAGAACGAACGGCAAGAAAATAAGGATGAGAGTAAACGCCCGCTTCTTTGAAGGAGAAAGAGAGGGAGGAGGCGTTGTCCGTTTTTCGTTTTTGGTTTGTCGTTTCAAGGAGAAAGTTTCACGTTTCAGGTTTCTCTACGAGCCGTAGGCACGCTTCAAGCCGGTTTACATGAAACTTGAAACATGAAGCCTGAAACTATTTAATCTGCGATTCGCAATCCGTTTACCTGCTTTTTTCCACCCACACCTGCGCAAGATTGACAACGGTTTCCACCGCTTTTTCCATCCCCCACACGGAAGCCCACTCTGTTTTGCCGTGATAGTTTTGTCCGCCGGTGAAGATGTTTGGGCAGGGTAAGCCGGCAGCCGTAAGCTTTGAGCCATCTGTGCCGCCGCGAATGGGTACCCACTTTGGCTCGAATCCGGAGCGTTTCGCCGCCTCAAATAAGCAATCGAGAACGCGAACATCTTTTTCGCAGCCTTCGCGCATATTGCGGTATTGTTCTCTGATATCAAGCTCGATGCGCGCTTTGGGATGTAGCGGCTTTACTTCTTCAATGATTTGTTCGAGCTTTTTCTTTAACGTATCCAATCCTTCGGTGTTGAAATCCCTCAGCAGGAAATTCAACGTGGTTTTTTCTTCCTCGCCTTTTAATACATGCGGGTGAAGGTACGGCTCGTACCCTTCTGTTGTTTCAGGGGACATATTTTTCGGTAGGCGTGTGATAATATCTGCCATAATTTTTATTGAGTTCACCATGATGTTTTTAGCAGAGCCGGGATGAATGTTGCGGCCATGCACCGTGATGATTGCCGCGTTCGCGCTGAATGTTTCTTTATTCAACTCTCCGGGAGAATCGCCGTCTACCGTGTAGGCAAATTGCGCTCCGAATTTTTTGATGTCGAAGTATTTTGTCCCCGCGCCGATTTCTTCATCGGGAGTGAAACCTACTTTAATATCGCCGTGAATGAGATTTGGATTATTCAACAGAGTTTGCATTGCCGTCATAATGATTGCGAGACCTGCTTTATCGTCTGCGCCAAGCAACGTTGTGCCATCGGTAGTGACGATTGTTTTACCTATGTTATTCTTCAACTCTTTGTTTTCAGATTCCTTGATGATTACGGAAGGGTCTCCGGGAAGGACAATGTCGCCGCCTTTGTATGTGAACACCTGAGGTTTCACATTTGCACCGGAAGCGGAAGGTGAAGTGTCCACATGAGAGATAAAGCCGACATTTGGAACTTTTCCAAACGCTTTATCCGATTGTGGAACATTGCTTGGAAGCGTTGCCATCACGTAGCCGTACTTATCTATGGAAACGTCGGATAAGCCCAACGCGTTTAATTCTGCGACGAGCAGGTTTAACAAATCAAACTGCTTTGCAGTGCTTGGGTATGTTTCAGATTCTTCAGATGACTGTGTATCAATTTTAACATATCGTAATAATCGGTCGAGTACGGTTTCATTCATAAAAAATTCCTTTGATTTCAGGGTTGAAAGGGTGGTTGTGAATTTTATTTTATGTTGTAGAGACGCCCCGCCGGGGCGTCTCTACAACGCGTTAATGGAAAAATTCGTGTGCTATTCTATGAATTTTTGAGGGAAAATACAAAAACACACTAATGAT
>SCUC01000663.1 GCA_004322375.1 Bacteroidota bacterium | reverse complement strand
GACGAATATCAGGCTCGCCGATGTTATCGTTGTCAATAAAATTGATTCTGCAACACGCGAAGATATTGATATCGTACGAAATAACATACGCCAGATGAATCCTGATGCAATAGTCATCGAAGGCGCGTCTCCCATTACGGTGGATGATGAGCAGGTCATTCGCGGGAAGCGTGTTCTTGTTGTAGAAGATGGACCTACGCTTACGCACGGGGAGATGAAGTACGGAGCCGGTATTATTGCGGCAAGAAAATTCGGCGCATCGGCAATCGTTGACCCACGACCCTGGGTGGTGAATTCGATTGCAGATACATTCAAGAAATACCCTTACATCGGAACCCTGCTGCCTGCAATGGGGTATGGCGGTAAGCAAATTCATGATCTTGAAGAGACGATCAATCGCGTTGATTGCGACTCGGTCATCATAGGCACCCCCATTGATTTACGCCGTATTATCAAAATGAATAAGCCTTCTGTCCGCGTAACGTACGAATTGGATGAAATTGCCAAGCCCGATTTGAACGACGTTCTTACAACATTTATTACCCAATACTGTAAGTGAGTACCTCTATGAAAAAAGAATCGTTTGCAAAGAAAGACTTTATCAGCATCGCCGATTGGTCGCCCGAAGATTTGTGGAATCTTCTCCTCCTTTCTTTCCGAATGAAAGAATACCCGGCGAATTACTCCGATGCGCTCAAAGGAAAATCGGTTGCCATGATTTTTGAAAAGCAATCGCTCCGAACGCACGTAACGTTCGACGTCGGAATATACCAGCTGGGGGGCCACTCCATTTATCTAAGCCAGCAGGGGATTAACCTTGGTAAGCGGGAATCAATCCATGACGTCGCGAAAAATTTAGAACGCTGGGTTGACGGCCTGGTGATTCGCACGTATGCTCACAGTAACTGCACAGACCTCGCGAAATACATGTGGTGCCCGGTTATCAATGCTCTCGATGAGCTGGAACATCCGTGTCAGGCAGTCGGAGATTTTCTCACGATTATTGAGAATTTTGGAGATGTGCAAGGCAAAAAGCTCGCATTTATCGGAGATGGCAATAATGTATGTCATTCTCTTATGTTGCTCGCAGCGAAGCTGGGCATGAACTTTACCGCCGCCATTCCTAAAGGCTACGAGCCTGTATCCGATGTAGTTAAGCTGGCGCGAAAATTCGCGAAGCAATCCGGCGCGAAAATCGAAATCCTCAATAATGCCAAAGAAGGAGCGCGCAATGCCGATGTCATCTACACGGATGTGTGGGCAAGCATGGGACAGGAAGCCGAGAAGGAAGAACGGGCAAGAATCTTCAAGGAGTTTCAAATCAATGCAAAGTTGATGAAGCAGGCAAAAGAGACAGCGATTTTTATGCACTGCCTTCCCGCCCATCGCGGAGAGGAAGTAACCGACGAAGTCATGGATGGAAAGCAGTCGCGCATCTTCGATGAAGCTGAAAACAGATTGCACACCCAGAAAGCCATTCTTCATACGCTGATGGCAGGGATGTAACCGTGGCGGATTCGTTGTGTATTGCCGTTGGCGGTAACTCGTTAATCCGCGCGGGCCAAAAAGGAACTGTCGCCGAGCAATTTGCCAATGCGCACCTCGCCGCCGCAGGCATCGCAGAGCTTGCGGCGCGGGGCTGCCACTTAGTTGTAACGCATGGCAATGGACCTCAAGTCGGCTCTCAGTTGCTTCGCTCTGAAGCCGGCTCAGCTCAAACGTATTCACTTCCTCTCGATATGTGTGACGCCATGACGCAGGGCGAAATCGGCTACATACTTCAAAATAGCTTGCAATCGGTTCTTCGCGAACGGGGCGTTACGTTGCCCGTCGTTACTCTGGTAACGCAGGTCGTTGTTGATAAGCACGATCCCGCTTTTGAGAAACCGACAAAACCGATAGGTCCATTTTATTCAAAAGAAGCTGCCGAGCGAAAAGAACGCGAGTTAGGGTGGAGCATTGTTGAAGATGCCGCCCGGGGATACAGGCGGGTAGTCCCCTCGCCGAAGCCCCGCGGAATTGTCGAGCTTGATGTGATACGTACGTGCATGGAAAACGGCGTGCTTGTTATCGCCTGCGGCGGCGGCGGCATTCCTGTTATCAGCGAGAACGGGGCGATTACCGGGAAGGAAGCAGTTATTGATAAAGACCGCGCCTCCGCGTTGCTTGCATCGCTTCTTAAGCTCAAACGGTTTGTCATCTCCACCGAAGTTGAGCAGGTATATTTGAATTTCAAAAAACCAAACCAACAGGCTGTCAAGCGAATGACTATTGCGCAAGCGAAGCAATGGCTTGCCGAAGGACATTTTTATGAAGGAAGCATGAAACCTAAAATTGAAGCGGCGGTTGATTTTCTTGAGGCAGGAGGAACCGAAGCCATCATCACGAATCCGGAACAGCTTGTTTCCGCCGTTGACGGTAATGCAGGTACAACCATTGTGAGAGAATAACGATATGAAACTTCAGCATGTCTATGAAGCCCAGCAATTCACGCTTCCTCTGCTTCTTGAGCTTTTTGAACGAGCCGACGCTCTGGAACGCATTGTTAAACGCGGCGGCACCCGCGACTACCGGCATAAAATCATGGCGACATTATTTTACGAGCCTTCCACGCGGACACGCTTTTCCTTTGAGAGCGCAATGCTTCGACTCGGAGGAAGCGTGATTTCGACAGAACGCGCACAGGATTTCTCTTCCGTGACCATGGGAGAAACCCTGGAAGATACCATACGCGTGGTAAATAATTACGCCGATGTCATCGTGCTTCGCTCGAATGAAGTCGGCGGGGCAAAACGAGCATCTCTTGTTTCCAGCATTCCGGTGATTAATGCAGGGGATGGCAAGGGGGGACAGCACCCCACGCAAGCGTTGCTGGATTTATACACTATTTATAAAAGCGCGCAAACGATTGAGGGCGTGAAAGTCGCTATGGTCGGCAACCTTGCGGATGGGAGAACAGTTCGTTCTCTTGCCTACCTTCTCGGGAAATTTGACCGGGTAAAATTATACTTTGTCGCTCCGCCCGCTCTCCAGATGAAGCCGGATATTCTCGAGTATCTTTCGCGGCACAATTGCTGGTTTACCTTAGAATCCGACATGAAGAAAGTTTTGCCTGAAGTTGACGTGCTGTATGTTACCAGAATCGAACAGGAGGTATTGGATAAGCATGAAAAAATTAATCGTGAAATAGCCTCGTCGTATTTTGTCAACGAGAGCGTGATGCAATCTCTCCCGTCTCATTCGCTCATCATGCACCCCCTGCCGCGTCTCAGCGAAATTGACCCGAAGGTGGATGGCGATCAACGGGCTGCATATTTCCATCAAACATACAATGGGGTGCTCATTCGTATGGCATTGTTAACCTCGCTCTGGGAAGGCTAACGCTCAACCTCTCTTGCTACGCGCGCAGGTTAGCTACTTTTTTTCTTCGGAACAATAACAACGATTTTTGTCCCCTTCCCGGGCTCCGAGTTGATTGTCAGAGTTCCACCGACCAGTTCCGCTCGCTCGCGCATCGTTGTCAACCCGACACTTGAGCTTAATGGCTGCATTTTGCGTTTCTCTTTCTGTATCCCCTTCCCATCGTCGGTTACGACAATCGTGATAAACGATTCATTATCTATATATTCAATCAATGCCTGGGTTGCCATCGAATGTTTTTCGATGTTGTTGAGCGATTCCTGAATTATTCTAAAAAATGCTTCTTCGAGATCATCCCTCAGCCGGTTCTGTGAAAATCCTTGCACCGTTACCCTGATATGCGTCCGCGTGCTAAACTCTTCCGTCAGAGCGCCGATTGCCGCCGTCAGTCCGAGATCATCCAACACGCTCGGTCTCAGGTTGCGTGAAATCCGCTGTATCTCGTTCATGGCGCTCATCAGAGGACTTTTGATAGCTGAAAATTCATTTTCGTTATTAAGAGCGGAGGAAATTTTCTTTTCAAGAATTTCAATTCTTGCTTTGGCGTTAAATAAAATCTGGTTGACCCCATCATGCAGCTCACGCGCAAACCTCTTACGTTCCGCTTCCTGGGCTGCAATAATGTTCTTCGGTATTTCACGTAAAATTTGTTCTACCCGTTTCGCTGCAGAAATATCTTGAATCACGAGTAAGGAAGCCTCCTTTCCGTCATACAGGATAGGGATGGTGGCAAGTTCCGTTTCAATTTCCTCGCCGTCGCTTCTCACAATTCTCATCTCGGTTGCCGGCAGAGGTTTTCGTTTCTCAATATATGCCATAATCACTTCACGGGCGAGTTGAGCGGAAGCGGGATGAACAAGCTCAAGCAATTGTTTACCGAGAATGTCATTCGATAGGTTTGTTTTGAATAATTTAAGCACGGCGCCGTTAAAGTAGGTAATCCTGTTTTGAAATGTTACCATGGTGGGCACCGGTGTATCTTCCACAAGACGTCGAAATTGTTGCTCGCTTGCCTTCAGGATGGCAAATTTTTCTTCCTGCGCAGCGAGGAAGCGACGCTGGCTATAGATAACCGCTACGATGAGACCGATACTGAGCGAGAGAAAAACGCCAGTCCCGATGATTAACGTCCACCAGAATTCAATCTCATTCGCTGGCATATAAAACCTCCGGCAAACAGTACATACGAAAAAACTCCGATTATATTATGCAAAACCCAGGCTGTGACTAATGTATTCTCAGAAATGTGAAACAGGTATTGGGTAATTAAGAAAAATGTGGCGTTCCCGGCGTTATATATAATCAATCCCGAACATATCCAAAACGCCGGCTGCAATAAGAGAGGATAGGACGTATCGCGAAGAAGGTACACTAATGTTACGACAGCTGCAATAAGCACAAGAACAGTTAACAGCGGACGTGCGATAGAGCTAAATTTAAAGAATGATTCGAGCGTCAGAAACAGAATCAACCAGCACACCAGATATGCAATAATCGAAAAACGTAAAACCCGTTGCACGCCTCTGCTTCCAACCCAGAAAGAAAGCGCAACAACGAAAAAACCGTATTCGACCGGTATTTGCATGTTCATGATTACCATATTGTTTATTCCTAGCTTTCCAAGAACCATTGAACCGATGGAACTCATCAAGTCTATCGAAAAGTAAATAGTCAAATATTTCATCGGCAGGGATACAACACCGTACATACGGATACCGCTATACACAATAAAGGCAGTTACTGCTGTTCCGGTTATCGCCAGAATGAAAAAAAGAATTTCCATGGGTCGAGCTAATAGATAAAAATTAACAACAAATGCTTATCACTATATCGCATACCCGCCGCAACATGCCGTATTCTATGTTCTATCGTTGCGGCGAGTACGCTGTACAGGTTTGTTTTCTGTTACGTGTTTAAGGGACTGCCTGCTTTGTCACAGAATGGCGGGCAGGGAAACCAGTTTTCACCCAGGATGCCATTAACCATATCATTGCCGGCAGAATCTATGCCGACAAGAATGACCGCAGGAGCCCCGTCATCTTTGAGTCCGTAATAGCACCGGATTCCTTCACAACCTTGTTGACCGAGAATCTGGCTAATAACAGCCTTGTCGAACGCCCCGCTTTTGACGGCGGAACCGGGGACAGAACTGCGGAAGTTTGCTGTAAATTTCGTCGCATCTGCTAACGAAATTTGTTGGTTTGAATTACCGTATGGAAGAGCCATACGAGATTCTCCTTTCTGTAAAATAGTGAATAATATGTGAATTAGGAAGTAACGTTACTTTATATTCTGTGCTACTCCACACAGAGCGGACAGCAAGCTGGCTCAACAGTGAAGCCTTGCTCATCTTCCCCTGGCAAGCGCCGTTGAACGGTTGCCCTAATCCACTATCGCTCGCTGTCCGCATCATAATTGGTTTTACTTTGCTAATATTATTTTCTTCGTAGTCCCTCTCTGTAAAATGAAACTCTTAGCCTGTCATTATATCTTAACATGAGTGAGGCAATACGCTTTCCGGTTTTATTTCATCACATTCTGTTGCCATACGAAGTGTCTGTCATGGAGTGGAAGACTGTCCGAGAACCCCTAAGGATTGTCATGCTGAACGCAGTGAAGCATCTCCCAACCTTAAAAGTAGTAC
>SCUC01000072.1 GCA_004322375.1 Bacteroidota bacterium | reverse complement strand
CTCAAGCATTTTGACATAGATGGATATCGGGAACTGTTGAGGTGTGAGAGATTCTCCTCTCTTTTGCCGGCGGAATTTCTTTACCGTTCCGGCGGCGGAATCATACCAAAGCACATCGTTATTATATCCTCCGGGGTCATCAATTGTAGGAATGCAGGGATACCACTGATTGCCGTCATGGTCTCGAAATACTGCATAATGATACAAATCTGCAAATTGCGAAGTCTCGCCTACAGTGTTTTTTCGTTGTGGAAATCCCGCGACCTCCATAGCTTGCATAACCGCCGTTTGAAATTGCAGACGCGGGATTACACCAAAACGTTCTACCGATGAGTTATATTTATAGATTCCGTATCCATTCGTTCCAATCCAAAGTAACCCGCTGCTATCAATCATTGCCCTTAGAGGAGCGCCCAAAATCTGCATCTTGATAAGCGTTTGCTCTGTTATATCCTGAATGTTTATCTTGAGCAATGTTTCTGCTACTCTCCATATAAATCCCTTTCCGTCCTTTGCAATTGTTGGCATTGTGCTATTGGAAAGATATTCTTTTTCTACAATATTTGTCGTTGTCCCGGTAACGGGATTATACGAATAGAGATACGATTTAGATGTATCGCAAATGGCTACCCAATAGTTGCCGATCCCATCATCAAAGATGCAGTCGGGGTATGATTTTAGTTGACCGATTCCACGCCTAAATACAGGCGGCTTCGGCAGTGCGCGATGAAGGGGGCGAAGATGTTCATCCATCCATACCCAAATTGTACCGGAACGATCTGCGTAGGTAAGAACGATAGGGTCGGAATATTTTGATACACTTTGCTGTTGAAGCGGCTTAACGCGAACTCCCCCGCTCAAAAGAGACTCTCCTTTTTCCCGTTGCAACTCGATACGAAGAATTTCATTCCGCCTTCCTACCCAGTGAATCCCGGCAGAATCTTCTGCGATACTATATAATTGCGGTACAATCGTTGGCGACCATTGCACTTCATTCAAATGAATAAATTGTTCCGTTCTTCTGTCAAAGACGTCAATATTACCGGCAAGAAACCCTACCCAGACCAAGCCAGACGTACATTCATGGAGAGCGGAAACCATCCCTGTTGAGATCGAAGTGGAATCGGTTGGATCGTTGCGATAATTCTTAAATGAGTAGCCATCGTAGCGGCTCAGTCCATCGCTTGTTCCGAACCACATGAATCCGCGGCTATCTTGCATAATAGCCTGGACGAATCCCTGCGCAAGTCCTTCGTTCACGCCAAGATGCTGCCATGCGGATTGCGCGAAGACGGATGATGCGACAAGAAACAGACCGCAGAATAATTGCAAAAAATAATTTCTACTGAAGATGCGGATAACCATTCCAGCTAAAGTAGCAAGAAAAAAAGATGTTTGCAACGAGTTGACGTTCAGGCAAGAATGAACTACCCAGCGTTCGACATAACCATCCTAAAACCTTCACGGTTTGTTATTCTGAGCGAAGCGAATCCTGCTCTAGCTGGACACGACTTTAATTTTGTACTAAATTCAAGATTTCTGGATTCTTCTACGAACCACGGGGAATGACACAATGAGAGTTTTTGGATAGTCAGTTTTGGAACCGCTCCTAATTATTCTTCGCTCCTTGAAGTATCCAGCTCTTGATCTGTTCAATTTCTTTTTCTTGCAAAGGTGTTTTTGAACGCCTCGGCATTTTGTGACCCACGGGAGGATTATCGCTAAGCTTATTAATAAGCAAACTTTTTTCGGGCTCGCCCGGAATAATGCTGCGCCCGCTTATTCCTCCCTTCATCATGCTTTCGTAGGTATCAAAATATAATTCGGAAGGATTAAGGTTATTTTCAGCATGACAGGGCATACAATGGTTTCCAATAATCGGTTG
>SCUC01000662.1 GCA_004322375.1 Bacteroidota bacterium | reverse complement strand
GATAACGGGCAGAAGAAATATTAATTAATGTCTCTTTTGTTTTCCCGTAGTCAACAAGCTCGACAAGCAGATTAGATGAGAAGCGAGCGTCGAATATGCCTTGTGGGGGCGCGGGCGGCATCTCATATTTTTCAGGATTGATACCACCGCTCCCAAAATAGAGAACCTGTTCTGCGTTGTATGCGTCCCGAATGGTCAGCACATTCAATAAAGAAAGTTCTTCACGAATGGAAGCGCGTTTCGCCTGCGGCGCGTTACCTGCATTGAGGGTGAGTTCTCCATCCGAGCTTGCCCGTACCCAATACCCGTGCATTGGCTGCAATACATCTGCAATCTTATATCCGTTTCTATAATCAAAAAATGAGCCGCTCACGATTTCTTCCGGAGAGCTTGTTACGGTTAACGGGTCAACCGGCAGACTTGCAGCGCCGATAAGATTCCAACCCTCAAGTATGGGAATTGTCACGCTGTCAACGTCATCCCCGATGATGGCAATGGTTTGGTTCGAGCCGAATTTCAACCAGTAGCCTGTTCCAAAGGAGAGATTGTCCTGCGGTGTGTACGCGCCATCATAAGAAAATGCAAAGGAAGATGAGTTCGGGAACAGGGAGTCTTTGTTCGCGCTTTCTGTCACAAGCGGCGGGGAAAGGAGATTCCACTTTTCGTACACCGTATCAATAATGTAAGGACCGCGAAGCAATTCCAGCTCGCCCTCACAGCCGATGCAATCAAGGTCAGATTCTTCATATCGTAATTTCACCGTTGCGGAGAAGTTGCCGCCGCCATCTGCGTTGATAGCGTAATACCTCGCAGCATACGCGCGCTCGAAATTTGAAGTGGAACCAGTTGCTTTACGGAATCCTGCGCCGGGCTTACCGAATACCCATTTCGAGAAATGTTCGACAGAATCAACCGTGATGATGTTCGAGTCGGTATTAATTGTTCCCCCCATTCGTTCAAACCACAATGTTGTTGTGTCGGGATGGGTGGAGGGAAATGCCGTCATCAAGACGGAAGTGGGATTACTACCGGACGCGGAAAACTCTACTGTTGTCTTAGGGCTTTCAAACCGGTATGTTCCACCGTTTGCTACGTCAATATATCGTTGAATAGTACCCTCCGATACATTCCCTGTATCAAGAATTGCATCAGAGGTAACCCTGAGCAGCGAGAGCGTATCGTTAGAGTTCAAGTAAAGCGGTTTCTGGAGCGTTAAATAATTTTCCACGATAACATTGCCGTCGGTAGATATGCTATCCCCGGCGATCTGGAGATCCCAAAATTGTCCACCACTGACGCGAACGCTCGAAGGGGAGCGCATACGCGCAAAGCTGTTCTCGCTCGATACACCGTTGGAAATCGTTTGGGCGCCTGTCCCGGAAAATACAATGGTGGACATTCCCGCGTCGAATGTTCCATCATTAATCCAATCGCCATTGACGAAGAGAGCCTTTCCGGAATCGCCAACATCAAATGATAATGTTGAGCCTGAATCAATCTCCAGTGAATTGTTAATCACAAGTTGACCGGAGGAGGGAGAAAAATGGAATCGCCCGCCGTTGCCGACGCGGAGTGAATGAATAATTCCGGTTCCCGGCTGGTCATAAAAAACTTCCACAGGGATTTCCACTGCATCGGTGTCGGTAGGTACTCTACCCCCGGGCCAGTTAGAAGGATTCGACCAGTTCGAGCCGGCGGTTCCTGCAAACCTGTGCGAGAGGGTATTCCCGAAATCAATCTCAAATATCGCCTCATGGTTTTCAATCGTTAGAATGTAATACCCGCGTCCTCTAGGAAACGTTTTCACCCATCCATCCTGCTGGATTTCGAAGACTAAATATTTGCCATCAATGAGATTGTCGAACGAATACGAGCCGGAAGAATCGGTCATTGTTGTATCCGCATTGGCAATAAGCGAATCAATGACGTTTGTCGTTATGGGAGTTGAGATGATTTGCCAATTGGGGAGACCGATTTCGTTCACATCGCGCACTCTGTTTCGATTTTGGTCGAAGAATTTCACGCCGGAGATGCTGCCGAAAAATCGGTAGGTCGAGCGATAGACTCCGCCGCCCTGTGTTGAGGCGTACATCGCACCCGATCGAGTGAGCGTAATATGATTGACGATTGTATATGGCAGCCCGGAGTTGTATAAATTCCAGGAAGCAGCGCCATCGGTTGATTTGAATACTCCGGCATCTTTTGTAGCAGCAAAAATCGCTCCCGTCGGAGTAGTGGCGATTGAGCTTACCATCTGGTTAAGTCCAGTGGGAGTCCAAAATAGACCGTTATTAGCGGAAGAAAATAACTCAGAACTTATACCATCGGCAGCGTACACCATTCCGCTAGAATCAAAGCCGAACGCAGTAATATACATCGAAGAGAGTCCATTATTTCTGTCTTGCCAGTTAGCGCCGTGATCGGAAGAATAAAAAACGCCGTAGCCTGCGAACGAAGCATAGATATTTCCTTGCGGATCGGCGCCCATGGCAAGCACCGTCATACTGCCAACCGGAGGATTCGATTGTATCCAGCTTGCGCCATCATTAAAAGTTGAGAAGAATCCCGCATCTGCGGTTCCTGCATAAACATAATTGTCGTGAGAAACCAGAGTCTGAATTGAATATCCGGACAGCCCGCCGCCAACTGGTTCCCAGATATTCCCGGAATCCCAAGAGCGGAACAGACCGGACGATTCGTGTCCCGCGAAGATTACCCCTGTTGACGAGACTGTTAATGCCCGGAACGATCCGGCAGGCAGCGGACCGTAAAGGTCAAGCCATACTTCACCCTCGTTCGTTGAACGGTAAAGTCCCTGATTTTCTGTTGCAGCATAGAGGTTTCCTTCCGTATCAATGGCAACTTGATTGACAAAGGTCGCTCGTAAACCGCTATTCAATTGTTTCCAGTTTGTCCCCGAATTTGTTGTGCTGTAAAAACCAACTCCCGTTCCAGCTTGAATTTCAGTCGCTGACTGTGCATTAAGGGCAAGAACCGATACCGATGCAAGCCCGGCAGGTGCCCAGCTACTCCCGGCGTCAACTGAAATGTATGTACCGTTCAGTGTCGCGCCCGCATATAGAGTATCGTTTGAGCCAGCGATAAGAGCATTGACCTGAATGCCTGCAAGAGCGACTGAGTACCAATTCGCGCCATTATCAGAACTGCGATAAATTCCAGAATTATTGGTTGCCGCGACGATGATGTTGGGAGTTACAAGAGCCAAATCGTTGACGATAGTTCCTGCCATCCCGATATTAAACCAGTTAAATCCGGCGCTATCGGAGAGATAAACGCCATTGTCCGTTCCTGCATACAAATCGTTAGAAGCGCTCTTTTTGATAGCCCTCACGGATAATCCTGCAAGCTGGCTGCTTTGGAGCTCCCACGTACGCCCGTCGTCGGAAGAAATATAGAGTCCTTCAGTCGTTCCGGCAAAAATCACTCCCTTGCTATTAATGAACAGAGAAAGGACAGTAGCTCTGAATGTGTTGTCCGGCTGGTACCAAAAGCTGCCGTGATCAAATGATATGTAAATGCCTTCGGAAGACCCCGCGTAGAGGGTTCCGTTGGCAGCCGTCGCGAACGCGCGTATATCGGTGTTGGTGGCATTGGTGAGGGACCATCTACCACCATTATTGACTGACCGGTAAATGCCGCCATGGAGAGTACCCGCAAGGAGATTTCCGTTTGCTGCATAATGCAAAGCAGTTACCATGCCTCCGTAAGGTCCGTTCAGATGCTGCCATTTTGTCACTGTTGTCTGAGCGTTCGCTGTTGAGGCAAAGCACGATAATACAAGAACAGACAGAATAATGGATGATGTAATTAAATGTTTCATAGCAAAAGTTCCCTATAATGTTGTAGTTAAAGTTAGTTCTTAACTGAAGTTGATCGTGTTTGTAGCGTTACCCTACGGGCTGTAAGCCATAGAAGATCGGGAAGA
>SCUC01000661.1 GCA_004322375.1 Bacteroidota bacterium | reverse complement strand
AATTATTTCCGGGGCATCTACGATAGAATAGGAAAGACGTTCCACTCCCGACGAGGTCAGGTGTGAACGAATAAGCTGCTCCTTCCCCACAAGGAGAACTTCAAACCGGTTGTTCGTTTCCCTCAACGCATCAAGAGCGCCGGAGATAACATTCCCCGGGGCGAAATCTCCGCCCATCGCGTCAACTGCAATTCGTATTGTGCGTGTGTCGTTCACATGCTCACCGAATTGTTCTCGGTGTATGAACTATGCGGAAAAGTGACTATGCTTCTTTAGGAATTATGATAGAGCGGCCGTTATAATAGCCGCAGTTGGGACATGCCCTGTGGAGAAGTTTCTGCTCATGGCAATTCGGGCATTCACCGGTGGAAGGCGCGCTTGCTTTGTAATGAGTACGGCGCTTGGCGCCTCGAGATTTTGAATGTCTGCGTTTTGGATTTGGCATTCTAATGATTCCTTCAATTATTTTTTTCTTCTATCAATTTTCGTAATTCGTCCCAGCGTGAATCAGCCGGTTCATCAGCACATGTACAGGTTTCCCTATTCAAGTTGATTCCGCAATGAGGACATAATCCTTTACATTCTTCGTTGCAAATAAGCTTTAACGGTATAGCAAGCAGAATCACCTGCCGAACATCCTCGGTTACATCAATATATGGTGTTCCCGGATGTATTAGCCGGAGTTCATCGTCCGCTGAGTTGCCCGACGCCGATTCATCGTATCCGTAACATACGGTAAACGGGGCTTGTATGGCAAAGTAAAACCTGTCAGCGCATCTATCGCATTGAAATTCCGCTTTTGCAGAAATTTGAATCTTGAAATAAAGTTGGCGATGAGTTTTTTCAAGAACGGCTGTAATTTCAATCAAATCTTGAAAGTTTTCGGCTAATTCAAGCTCAGATGCCTTTACCGCAAAGTGATAATTGTGTGTCCCTTCAGAGAGCTGGGTTATTCGGATTTTCAGTTCATGTTGTTCGCGTTTCATTGTATCCTCTCCAAAAGAACCATTAAATCACATCATTTTCACGTGTATAATGACAAAGACCGCTTAATATAGAGAAAAATGGGCTAAAAACAAAAGTAAGGCAAACGCCTATTCTTTAGCGTCTTAGCTTACCTACGGTTCGTAGAACGGCTCGTTGAGCGTGAGCAACTCTTACTTCCCAAACAACGCATCCACAAACGCCTGCCTATCAAACGGCTGTAAATCATCAATCTGCTCTCCCACACCGATGAAGCGGACGGGGATATTCAACTCCTGATTGATTGCAAGAACAACACCACCCTTCGCCGTGCCATCCAGCTTCGTGAGAACAAGTCCTGTCAGATGAGCGGCTGCTCCGAATTGCTTCGCTTGCTGGATTGCATTTTGGCCCGTTGTTGCGTCAAGCACGAGAAACACTTCATGCGGCGCAGACGCGTCGAGCTTTTGCAGAACACGCGTAATCTTTTTCAATTCCTC
>SCUC01000071.1 GCA_004322375.1 Bacteroidota bacterium | reverse complement strand
CCCGGTTCTCAAGATGCGCGGTTCGCCGATTCGATTGAAACCGCGTTCACCGCAGGCGAGGGCTTTCTTATCATACGAGACCTTGAAACAGGTAAAGAGTATCGCTTTAACCAGCTCTTTGCATGTTCTACGTGCGGCAACAAGTACGAGGAGCCGGAACCGCGACTGTTTTCATTTAACAATCCCTTTGGCGCGTGTCCGAAATGCGAGGGGTTCGGTCGTTCCATCAGCCTTGACCTTGATTTGATTATTCCAAACAAAAATCTTTCGCTTCAAGAAGGCGCTATTCATCCCTGGACGATGCCCAAATGGAAAGAAAACCTCAATGATTTGCTCAACATAGCAGAGCGTGTCGGCGTTCGCACTAATGTCCCGTTCCGCGAACTGACGAAAAAAGAGCTTGATGTTGTTTTCAACGGATGCAAGGGATTTGACGGGATCTTCCGTTTCTTCAAATTTATTGAATCAAAGCTGTATAAAGTTCATTACCGCGTTTTTCTCAGCCGCTACAGGCGTTATACGACTTGCGATGTCTGTCGTGGAGCAAGACTCCGTCCCGCAGCGTTAAGCGTTACCGTGCAAGGCAGGAGCATTGCCGATATTGTGCAAATGACGGTAGAAGATGCCTATCATTTTTTTGCATCGCTTGAGCTTACACAGTTTGAGATGGACATTGCAAAACGAATTATGGAGGAACTGCGTCGTAGATTGAAATATCTCTACGATATTGGAGTCGGTTATTTAACCCTTGACCGGCTATCCAGCACGCTATCCGGCGGCGAATCGCAACGCATCAATCTTGCAACTGCTCTTGGCTCGTCACTGGTTGGCTCGCTGTATGTGCTTGATGAGCCAAGCATCGGGCTACACCCAAGAGATACTGAGAGACTTATCAACATTATGAAATCGCTGAGAGACGTTGGCAACACCGTGCTTGTCGTCGAGCATGATGCAGATATCATGCAAAGCGCGGACCAAATAGTGGATATGGGTCCTGCCGCAGGAGAATTCGGCGGAGAAATTGTTTTCCAGGGAACTCCCTCCCAGCTTCTTGAACAGGGAACAACCCTTACGGCAAAATACTTGAATGGCGAATTATCCATACCGCATCCTGCATTAAGAAGATCGGTGAAAACACATTCGATTAAAATCAAGAATGCTTCCGCGCATAATCTAAAATCTATTGATGTTGAAATTCCATTGCAAAAATTCGTCTGCATCACGGGAGTTAGCGGGTCGGGCAAAAGCACCTTAGTTCATGAAGTTCTGTTCCCTGCAATAAAAGCCATCAAGGAATCTGATGGTCAGACGTCTTCATCCCGTGTAGTCCTTGACGGCGCGCAATATATTGATGGAATAGAGTTAGTTGACCAATCCCCAATCGGAAAAACGCCGCGCTCCAATCCTTCCACGTATATCGGGGCGTACGATGCCATTCGCGACGTTTTTGCTAACACACAAGCGGCGAAAATACGCGGGTTCAAGCCCGGAACGTTTTCATTTAATGTTCCCGGAGGACGGTGTGACACGTGCGAGGGGAGCGGCATACAAATCGTAGAAATGCAATTCCTCGCTGACCTCGAATTGACGTGTGAAAGCTGCCAGGGAAAACGGTTCAAGAAGGAAGTTCTTGCCATCCAGTATCATGATAAAAATATTGACGATGTGCTGAATATGACTGTTGCCGACGCGTTAACATTCTTCAGCCTTCACCAGAGCAGCAAAAAAGTAGCCGAACGGCTTAAAGTGTTGAATGACGTAGGCATGGGTTATATCCGTCTTGGGCAATCCGCGACAACGCTTTCCGGCGGCGAAGCGCAGCGCGTCAAGCTCGCCTCTCATCTTGCCGAGCAACATAAAGGAAATCACACGTTGTACATTTTCGATGAGCCGACAACAGGGTTGCACTTCGATGACATTGCAAAATTACTGAAATGTTTCAACGCTTTGCTTGATAATGGCAATTCCGTGCTTGTCATTGAGCATAACATGGAAGTGATTAAATGCTCAGATTGGATTATAGACTTAGGACCAGAAGCAGGCGATCACGGAGGGGACATAGTGGTTGCGGGCACGCCGGAGGAGGTGGCGAAGTGCGCTTCTTCTTATACAGGACAGTTTTTAAGAAAGTACCTGCTGTGATTGAAACGTGGAAGGTTGTGTAGCAAGGGAGCAGAGGAGCAGAGGAGCGGAGGAGCGGAGGAGCGGAGGTGCAGAGGTGAAGGTGAAGAAAATTTACATCTTACATCTTGTATCTCACATCGCACATCCCAAATCAAAAGCTCACCACGCGCTGCCGACGCTGAGAGAAATAAACAGTCCGCCAAAATCGGTCTTGTACGCGACACCGTCTCCCTGCCTCATGCTTTCAATGCCGCCGCCATACGGAACAAAATAATAACGCACGTTGAGACCAAACAGCGTGGAGCGCTCGCTTCCGAAGAATGCCCCGAAGCCAAGATAGCCGCCAACGGTATAACGCGGTTGTCCTTTCCCAAGCGCAGTGAAGTATTCTTCATTATAGGGAAAGACATAAATCATCGTCGGACCTGCTGCCGCGTTCACAAACGGGCGGAAGTTATCCATAATTTCTTCCCGGAACAACCGGTATTGAACTCCTGCGAACAACGGCATCACCAGGAAACGATTGACTTTGCCGAGAACAAACGATTGACCTGTATAATAATCGTAGAGCTCAATTTCTTTATCATCTTTCGATTCCGAAATGGAAAAGTCAATATACCCTGCCAGTTCCGGGGAATACTCATGGCGATAAAAAAAACCGAGTCCGAATCCATTGGTCGAGACAAGAATGTCCGCTCCCCATGAATTGTTGAAGGGCATAGGTTGTACTTCCGGAACTGTGCTAGTTGAGTCAACCTGTAAATTTTGACCTATGGAGGAACTTGTGGTAACCGTAATCCACAAAAGAAGAATGACAAGGCATTTGATATAGTTCATAATGGCATCGGTGAGCTTTCCTTTCAATATAATGCAATGAAAGACTAAAGTCAATAACAACGCTCACTCCACCTTAAAAACACCGAATTTGAGATATTTCGTTTCCGGCATGGCAGGCAGCACGGGGTGATCGGGAGACGCGCCATGCCATTCGAGAAGACTGATTGTTCTCCCCAGTTCTTGAGCAGATGAAGAAATAATCTCCAAAAACACATCGTCGAAAATATGATGCGCGCAGGAGGCTGTTGCCAGAATCCCACCGGGCGTAAGAAGCTCAAACGCTGCGCGGTGTAGCTTTGCATAGGCATGTTTTGCTCTCCGTACCATTTTTTTGCTTTTAGTAAATGAAGGAGGATCAAGATTGATGACGTCGAATGTTTTTTTCTGTTCCTTCATCGCCTCAAGATACTCAAACGCTTCAGAGATGACGAATTGAACCTTGAGATCTATCTCGTTCAGCGCAGCATTTGCTTTCGCGCGTTCGATGGCGGTTGAAGAAACGTCAACTCCGGTCACTTCTAACGCGCCTGCTTTCGCGGCATGAAGTGCGAACCCCCCATCGTTACAAAAACAATCCAGTACGGTAGCGCCTCTCGCGTATTTTTGAAATGTTCTCCTGTTTTCCCGCTGGTCTAAAAAAAATGCCGTTTTCTGTCCCTCAATTAAATCAACAGAATAGCGAATGCCATATTCCGAAATAATTGTCGGTTCAACTACGCCCCGAATAACGCCCGACTGCTGCGGAAGCCCTTCATACGTCCTGACAATCGCTTCATTTCGTTCAACGATACCTCTTGGCTGAATGATAGCATCTAACACATCACAAATTGTTTGCAATCGCTGGTCCATCCCTGCGGAGAAGGTTTGAACTGTAACATAGTCGTTATATTTGTCAATAATCAACCCGGGAAGGAAATCAGCTTCGCCATTGACAAGGCGGTAGGTTGTTTCATCGGGATATATTTTTTTTCTTAGCTCAAGCGCCGAGAGAATTCGCTTCCGAAAAAACTCGGAGTTGATTTCTTCTTCTTGACGGGAAAGCAGTCGAACAGCGATGAGAGAATGCGGGTTGTAAAAACCGATGCCGAGAAATTGCCCTGCATGGTTCTTCAAACCAACGATATCGCCTGAGGCAGGTTCGCCTTCAACCTTAGCAATTTCGTTGCTGAACGCCCAGAGATGACCAGAGCGAATGCGGTGGTCTTCATTTTTTTTGAGGAATACGGTTTTATTCACAACTGAAAAATCACCACAATCTCTTAACTCCGTAAAGGTCAAGTCCTTCATCTTTACCTATTACTGTAAGACTCTCCGCAATTGCTTGAGCGGCAATCAGCCGGTCGAATGGATCTTTGTGATGAAAAGGAAGTTTGTTTATGATTACTGTGTGGTAAAATGTAATAGGAAGAATTTCCATCTCGTTCCGGTCAATCTGCTCAATAATATTTTCATAAGGTCGTTTTATTGACAATTTGCCCAACGAATTTTTTATTGAGATTTCCCAAGGGCTTCCAATGCTCAAGTAAATATCATTATCAGCATTTTCAATTGCCTCTTTCGCTGAGGTACCTGATCGCGAATCTCCTTCAATAAACCATATTAAGCTATGAGTATCAAGTAAATACTTCATTGCATATATTCTTTAAAATCATCCAATGGAGCATCGAAATCATCTGCCATGACAAAGGTACCCTTCCCGCTTCCAAATTGCCGTTTCTTTCTCTTGGGTTTCTGGTTTTCTTTTGTGTGTAAAAAATTAACAAAGTCCAGAACTTCATCTTGTAAATGAAGCGGAAGAGATTCAATTTTTGATATTAAAGAATGAGTATTCATATTCATTAGTGTGTGTCAAGACTTTCGCCCCGACACGCAGTCAGGTCATAAGACCCGACTGCGCATTGAGAGAGTTTTTACTGACTGAAGTTACCTATAAATAAGGTTTAGCAGTTGCGTTGCGTCTGTTACTAAATACTTACGCCACCGTTACTTCCTTGCACAAATACACATCTTGAATTGCATTCAAAATTTTAATTCCTTCAGCAAGCGGTTTCTGGAATGCCTTGCGTCCGGAAATCAATCCCATGCCGCCTGCGCGTTTGTTGATAACGGCAGTGCGAACAGCTTCCGCTAAATCGGATGCACCTTTGGATTCGCCGCCGGAATTAATCAAGCCTGCGCGGCCCATGTAGCAATTGGCAACCTGATAGCGGCAAAGGTCAATCGGATTTTCGCTCGTCAAATCGGAATAAACTTTCTTGTGCGTTTTGCCAAATTTTAACGCTTCATACCCGCCATTGTTTTCCGGCAGCTTCTGCTTGATGATGTCCGCTTCGAGCGTTACGCCGAGATGGTTCCCCTGTCCCGTTAAATCGGCGGAGACATGATAATCTTTCTCAGCAGTTTTGAATGCAGGGTTACGCAAGTAGCACCAGAGAATCGTCGCCATGCCGAGCTCGTGCGCCTGCTGGAACATCATACCAACTTCCTGAATTTGCCGCTTCGATTCGGGCGAGCCGAAATAAATTGTAGCCCCGACTCCAACCGCGCCCATATCAAACGCCTGCTTCACGCGTCCGAAAATAATTTGGTCGTAGGTGTTCGGGTAAGATAAAAACTCGTTATGATTGAACTTGAGAATGAACGGAATTTTATGGGAATATTTCCGCGCAACTGCGCCAAGCACACCCAACGTTGAGGCAACTGCATTGCAGCCTCCTTCGATTGCCAGCTTCACAATGTTTTCCGGATCAAAATACATAGGGTTAGGAGCAAACGACGCTCCTGCCGAGTGTTCAATTCCCTGGTCAACAGGAAGTATCGAAACATATCCGGTATGGGCAAGCCGCCCCTGGTGAATGAGCCAGCCGAGGCTTTTTAGTACCGGCGTCGGGCGGTCGGAGAGCTGGTAGCTGTTATCAAGCCAGTTTGGTCCGGGTAAATGGAGGGATTCTTTTGGTATCCCTTTGGAAGTATGAGTGAGTAAGGCTTTATCTGCGCCTAAAAGTTCTTCGATTTGAGTGATATTCATTATACTACTTTCAGATTATTAAGTCGGTTTCAATGTAATTTATCAGGCTAAATATACAAAAAATGAACGATACGGGAAAAATTGAAAATTTGGAAGATATTCCATACATTGATAAACTTTTATATCCACTAAATCAAGGAAACATAATGCGCGCAGTTCTTTTAATCACTCTTTCTCTTATTATCCTCTCTCTTTCCTTCGCGGGCGAACCACAGTTGTTTCGTCTCGACGCTTCTCACTCGCTTGTCGGCTTTAATATTAAATACATGAAAATTGTCGGTGTGGAAGGCAGGTTCAACGTTGTCCAGGGAGCGTTTCTCATTGACACCACCGATATTGCAAAAACGTCGTTCACGGTAATTATTGATGCGAAAAGCATCAACACGGCGAACGAAGGACGCGATGAGGATTTGCGCGGCGATAGTTTTTTCGATGTTGAAAATAACTCTACCATTACATTTCAAAGCAAGAAGATAGAGCGGCAGGGCGATGGTTACATCGCAACAGGTTCATTCACCATGCGGGGCGTTACCAAAGAAATTATTCTTCCGTTTAAGCACTTAGGCACAATCATTGACCCTCGCGGCAATGTTCGGGTCGGGTTCGAATCACAAGCCTCGCTCTTACGTTCTGAATATAACGTGAAAGGCTCCACAATGACGGTTGACGATGAGGTTCATATTAATCTTACCGCCCTCACCGTAAAACAGGGATCCGATACATTGCGCATGATGGGATTCGGCGGCAAGAAAAATATCGGAACTGCAATGAACGAGACTATGAATGCAACAAGCCTCAAGGATGCAATCGAACAATATAAAACTCTAAAAGCCGCGCAGGATACTACGTATGATTTCGGAGCCAATCAGCTTAATACGCTTTCAAAATATTTAGCAGATAGGGGAAAAGCCAAAGAAGCGATAGAAATCGCAAAGCTCAATCTTGAAGTATTTCCGAATGAAGCAGTCCAATATTTCCTTTTGGGATATGCGTATCAAAAAGATGGTCAGAAAGAGCCGGCTCGCGAGCAATACAAAAAAGCGCTCGAAATTGACAAGCTGAATGCCTCTGCAATGGAAATGCTTAGATGGGTGGAATAGTTCACCCACATTGTGATTCTGAACGGAGCGCAGCGAATTGCCTATGGCTCGTTGAGAAGAATCCCCACACTCTATATGAAAAGTTTCAAGTTTCAGGCTTCAGGTTTCATGCTTTTCACATTGACAATTCGCAATTGACCATTCACCATTTGCAATTGAAAATAAATAAAAAACCCCGTCTCATCAACGGGGTTTTTTTTTAACGATTAATTCAGCTATAGAACCTGAACGTTTGCAGCCTGAAGTCCTTTCGGACCGCGTTCAACCTCGAACTCTACCTGATCGCCCTCATTGAGCGCCTTGTAATGCCCGGAGATTGCCCGGTAGTGAACGAAAACATCTTCGCCATTGGGACGCTTGATAAAACCATACCCTTTGACGCCGTTAAACCATTTGACTGTTCCTTTTTCCATGGAACAAATCCTTTCAATAAATAAATGTAGAAAATGTACCCCGATGTTCTGAGCTTCTAAAATTAGTACAATCGTAAGATTGGAATTGCGTGATGACCGACGCTAACCATGAAAGGTGTAATGACAGGTACTTCAGCAGGTTCTAAAAGTGTGTAAATGCCGCATCAACGGCAAAACCTCAGTTTGATAACGGTGTACTGTTATTTGTTGATATTAATATATTGAATATTTTTACGAATACAAAACTTCGAACGTGTTTGAGCTCACACGATAGAAACGTACATTGATTGTTTACTTTATTCTGGAATGACATACTCATCATTTTTCTTATGGGTGGTTCCAAAAACAACCCATGCTCCACTCTGCGTCCTCGCAGAGTGAAGGATACTATTTGGTTTTGTTGTTTCTGTGAGGACGCTCTACAAGCCGTTGGCAGAAACGAACGATGGGATTTTTGGAGCAACACTCATAACGTTTAACTTTTAAGGCACTGACCAAAAGTTCCAATTGTCAATCGCCAATAGTCAACCTACTACCTATCACCTACCACCTTCGACCTATAGTAGGCAAACACCCCAAACGCCCTTGCCGCTTCTCCTTGAGCGTGAACTGTTCCCACTTCACCGACATTGTAGCCGTCCTCCCCGCCGTTTGGATTCCACCCGTTACGGATACCATGATCGCTTTCTCTGTGGAGCGTTAGCCGCGCCATGCCATGATTATTCGTCCAGACATGGTCGAGCATTTTTTCGAGCTTCGGAAGCAAATCGGATAATGAATCAGGCGCAATAGCATACGCATCTAACAAGAAATTAACAAACGCGCCGTTTCCATCCATGTGTACCTGATAAAAATCTTGCGGGTCAATCCATCCGTTTGCCGGATTCATGATGTGCTTTGCCGTTTCCACAACAATTGTTCTATACTTTTCTACTTTCGTTGCCCGAAAAATTGCTGCTCCGATTGCACAGTATTCCGCGCCTTTCCATGCAATTTGCTTCCCGAACGCTGCGGGTCCGGGCTTGCCTTCCCAGATTCCTTTTCCTTTATACAACGTTTTTTCGACGCCCGGAAATTTTCTATCTCCGTTCCAAACCAATAACGCATCATCAAGAAACTGCTTTTCACCCGTTGCCTCATAGAGCATACAAGCGACAGTTGTCATCTGGTTAATTGCCCCGTTGGTGAAGATACGTTCATTTACCCGGTGCTGCGGAGACCAATTATACCAGCTCCAAAATCCTTCATGGTTGGAGAGCCGTCCCTCCTGTTTTGCCGAGAGATACCGTTGCCTTGCATCCTGTACCAGCCAGTTGTGTTGTCTGCCTGTGAAATTC
>SCUC01000660.1 GCA_004322375.1 Bacteroidota bacterium | reverse complement strand
AGATACCGTTGTTCATACGAATCAATGAGACCTCTTCTCCGAATGATTCTGCCACATGTTTGCAAAGCGATTCGTGTTCGACTTCGAAATCCTCGCCCTCCGGTGTGCGTACGCGTACGGTTGGCTTTGAAGGGTTATTTCCGTTGGTGTGGTACGCTTTATAACGGAGCAAGTCCGGCATTTTGCTGGCTATGAGACATGGAAAGGGGAAGGCGGTCATGTTCCCTGTTCGAGCAAACGAAAACCGCCGGTCGCCGTTTATTCCATGCCATCCTAGCTCTGCCGATGTTAGTTCTTCCCCTGCCATTGATTTAACGGGGTAGCAATAGAGTTTTTTGATTTGTCCGATTTCAGACATACGATGATTTTGATTCTTGAAAAATTAGAGCTTGTTTATTCGGAAGTATGCATCTTGTTTGCGCCGGGAGTTAAAAGGGAACGTTATGTAGTTGCTTTCGTTTCACTACTCAGGATTCTCATTTCCAATCCCTTCACCACATTTCAGATGGACAAAATATACAAAATCTGAATACTATCATCAAAGAGCTATACATTCCGGCAAATTAATTTTCGACTTTCGGAGCAGTTAATATTCACAATGTTACCACCCGCAATTGCTCTCTGCAAGACGCCCTATTCTATTACGCATCGGACTCTACTCTTTTCAATTTTAATACAGCCCAAATAAATAATCACATGGTTGTGCATTCGTTATTGTTTGTCAATCGCTGGGATGTTACTTTTCACGCCTTTAATCAAAAGCCATAGCGCGAACGCCAGCTCTCCAAAGAATGCAGGGATACTGATGTTATAAACCATATCCTTGTATTGCGGGAACAGTATGCTGGTAAAGCTCAATACCACATAGGCGAAGCCGTTGATGGCCAGCCAGATACCCAGGAAGCGGGGGAGGAAGTGCGACCTGTACACAAGGATCGCTAATGGTATGAGCCAAAGCCCCCAGAACATTTCTAAAGTCAAAACCCCGTAATCGTTAATTTTAAGAAAAAGCATAGCCACATCTTGTCTATGACTAAGCTCAAATGTTTTGAGGATTTCGCCTTTCAAAATTAAAAGGGATGAAATATTGAATGCCTCCATAATAAAAGAGACCGGAACTGTCACCATCAACAACGCAACCATAAGCGTAGCTTGACGCTCGTTCACCAGTTTGAATAAACGATAAAGAGCCAATATCAAAAATACGCCAATGATGCTACTCAGAAGATCATTAATGATGCCCGTTCGGAATAAAAATTCATGTGCAATGATGTTATTGGCAGTTGCAACTACATCTCCCCGTACCATAATCTTCGAAGGCAAATACATAAGCCCATAGAGGCCTGTTATTACCCAAACACAATACAGTATGCCTGCAAGTCTTGCGGTTTTCTTGAGTGAGTTCATGTTATTTTCCATATTGTTTGAGAAGCCTTTGCAAAACTCCATAATGTCATTCTGAACGGAACGGAGTGAAGTGAATCCGCCTTGGCGGACGAACTTTCATGTGTTGGAGATGCCCGCTACGTTCAACATGACAAGAGGAAGGTTTTTTAAAGTCTTCTGTTAGATTACCAACACTTTAATATCCGGGTAGCCCATCAGCTTGAGGATAAAATAGTTGACAGCAGCTTCACCGGGATCATCAGAGAAGCAGACAAGTTCCGCATACCTCGAGACACCCGCCTTCGTGAGAATATCCCAAATAGCATTCGCGGCTTTGGGCGTGCCGTCTGCATTCAGGAAATCTGTGTAGGGGATATGCACAACGTTGCCATCCGGAGCTTGAGCGGGCTTGTTCTTCCCCGATGCAATAAACGTTTTGGGATATTCTCCGTGGGCGCTGTTTGCATCCTTGATAATCACCTGCTCGCTGAAATTCGTGGGATACTTCGTCAGAGGTATGGATAAATCCATTGGTCCCTTTTTGGATCCTACAGCAGTTGTATCTTTTGTAAGAGTGAAACCACTTTGAGCGCCTTTGTGGAGGGAATCAATGAAGACAGATATTTTTTTGTGTCCAAGTTTTTCCAACATGACGAAGGCTAAAGCCGATTCTTTACTCAAGCCTGCGTCTGAAACGATCACAGCTTCAAACTCTGCATTGACTCCAGCCGTGCCTAGAATTTTTGCCATATTCTCCGGCTTGGTGATATTGTTTCTGAATACATCTGCAGGGATGTTGAGCGAAAAAGGGAGATGACCCTGATAGAAAACATCCGGCGTTCGTACATCTATGGTGCTGACTTGTGAGACTCCGTACATTCTCATCATTTTGCCGCCCCATGTTTGCAGCCAGCTCATTTCTCTCATTAAATACGGTGCGTCGTAAGTCCAGAAAGGGAGTTCCCTTTGGTCAGACACCCATTCCAACTGCGAACCCGGGTAAAGTTTCACCTTGGGATAATTAAGGAGGAACTTAAGCGCGAAGTAGGGCGTACTGGCAGCTATTCCACCTCCACAATGGGTGTAAATCCGTTGTTCAGGTCTCACCCCAAAATGGGTCATCATCTTCTTTAACTCCTCTGCGGATTTAAAGGTCTTGTCGGAATTATAAAAATCAGCGCTCGGCAGCATGATGGCATTGGGGATATGTCCGGGCTTGTTAAAAAACTGCTTTCCGCCAAAGTGCCAGCTTGGCTCAAGGGCTTCGATTAAAACATTGTTTTTAGGGTCGCCGGATGCAACGAGGAATTCCGGTAGCTTGACTTTTGCATCTTCGTTAAGTTTATTGATGGTGAACGTACCTTTCTTCGGAGCAGGTGTTTGTTCGTTTGTTACCGGCAAGCCTGCGTCAAGCCACTTAGAGAGACCGCCGTCCAGAATGAAAATATCTTTTGTGGGGAATCCATAATAATCGAGAGAGAAAAAGAGCCTTGTTGCAAGGTAGGTGCCGCCTTGATCATAGATGACAATTTTCTTTTCTGGACTGATACCCCATGCCTGGTAACGATTTTCTATCTCAGCGACCGGTATTTCCGTGGCGCCGTAGTTGAAAATGTCGTAGCTTATTGCACCGGCAATGTGTTTCTCCGAGTAAATCTGGGAAGGTGATGCATCAAGTATCACTACATCCGGGTTCCGAAGATTTTTCTCAACCCATCCTACGGTGACAAGATTACCTTTTATTCCTTCTTGAGCCATCAGGCACTGAGTTAGATGCAGGCAACCTGCAATGGCTAAGAGGAAGCAATACCTCAATATTTTCGACATGTTATTATCCTTTATTATTTTTTTTATTTTGTTATATTCAAGAGCTATTTCTTCTTGGCGTTCACG
>SCUC01000659.1 GCA_004322375.1 Bacteroidota bacterium | reverse complement strand
CAAGTTTTTGAGATGGGAAACAAACCAACATCAATGAATTGATTTGAAATAACCTCTTCAATCGGTTATATTAATTGACGTTATCAATACTAATGATAAAATTATTTACCCTATTTTTATGAAACAAATTTTCATATTATTACTTCTTACGTTCCTGCTTTTTTCTGTCACCGTTGCTCAACAAACTAACGATGATAATTCCTTCACCCAATCGTTCATGCAAGAACAATGCTCGTTTACCTCAATAGGGAAAAACGCATATTTCATACTTGAACCCGGCTTTCAGCTAATTTTACAGGGCATTGAGAATCAAGATACCACGCGTCTTGTTGTCACCGTTCTAAACGAAACTAATACGGTTGGCGGAATAGAAACCAGAGTAGTAGAAGAAAATGAATCGGTCAACGATGAGACTATTGAAATTTCAAGAAATTATTTTGCCATTTGCCAGCAAACCGGTAGCGTCTTTTATTTTGGCGAAGAAGTTGATATATACAAAGACGGGAAAATCAAAAGTCATGAAGGCGCATGGCTTGCCGAAGGGAAGAACAAAGCAGGAATTATTATGCCCGGAACAATCCTGCTCGGCTCAAAATATTATCAAGAAATTGCTCCTGATGTAGCGATGGATCGGGCAGAAATTGTTAGTAATTCCGAAACCATAAAAACACCTGCAGGAACATTCAATAATTGCCTGAAGGTTGAAGAAACCACACCTCTTGAACCTAAAGCAAAAGAATATAAATTCCATGCCTCAGGAATCGGTTTAGTGAAAGACGGAGAATTGACGTTGGTGAAGTATGGTTATGTGAAATAGAAGACAATCCCTTACGTGTCAGAAGGGAACATTTATCAAGCGATGGGTTTTATACCCATCGCTTGAAACACAAGGGAAAAAAATTTTCCTTACTTTGCGCCCGCAAACAGCTTCGCGGCGTATTCCCAATTCACAACATTCCACCACGCGGCAATGTAATCCGGGCGACGGTTTTGATACTTGAGGTAATACGCATGTTCCCAAACGTCCATGCCGAGGATTGGAACACCTTTAACTTCCGCAATATCCATCAGAGGGTTATCCTGATTCGACGTAGAGCAGACGACAAGCTTATCGTGCTGTTTCACAAGCCAAGCCCAGCCGGAACCAAACCGTGTAGCGCCTGCATTAGCAAACTGCTCTTTGAATTTATCGAACGAGCCAAAGTCGCGATTGATTGCTTCAGCCAGCTCTCCTGTTGGAGTGCCGCCGCCCGGTTTCATCCATTGCCAGAAATGGGTATGATTGTAATGTCCGCCGCCGTTGTTACGCACAGCAGGACTAATTTTTGAGACAGACGCTAAAATATCTTCAATTGATTTTGACGCCCACTCTGTTCCCTCTACCGCTTTATTGAGATTAGTAACGTAGGCATTATGGTGCTTGCCATGATGAATTTCCATCGTCATCTTGTCAATGTATGGCTCAAGAGCTTCAGGAGCGTAAGGTAAGTTAGGTAATGTGAATGACATAATAGATTTCTCCTTGTTGATTTGTGCTGATTGAATTGTTGATAAAATCGTGTTAGAGCCGACTATACTTAATGCTCCCACTGCAGTTGCTGATTGCAAAAATTTTCTTCGTTTCATAATGAGTTTTGCCTTTCATATCACTTGAACAAAACGTTGTCCCTTTCAACACTATTTATAATCTCAAGACGTTGTTTGCTGTTGGGTGAATTCTATTGATAACAATCTCTATCGAATATTCCCACCTAAAATATTACTTATAACTGATGTTACGCATCTCAAAGAGTTTTATGAAAAAATCACTCCGCGTTGCCGTAAATCCCGCTATAGCGGGACTACAGTATTCAAGTCCCCTAAACGGGACTGTTTTTACAGATTAG